>JBCDGG010000037.1:0-35275 GCA_038757905.1 Pseudomonadota bacterium
CGCGGGTGTCGCGCTCCTCGGCTTTGGCGTCCAAGGCCACCGGCTTCCCCATCGCCAAGATCGCCGCAAAGCTCGCCGTGGGCTACACGCTCGACGAGCTGGATAACGACATCACCAAGGTCACGCCCGCCTCCTTCGAGCCCACCATCGACTATGTCGTCACCAAGATCCCGCGCTTTGCCTTCGAGAAGTTTCCGGGCGCCAAGCCGGAGCTGACCACGGCGATGAAGTCGGTGGGCGAGGCGATGTCCATCGGCCGGACGATCCACGAAAGCCTGCAGAAGGCGCTGGCGTCGATGGAAACGGGTCTGACCGGATTCGACGAGGTGGAGATCGCCGGCGCGCCCGATGCGGTTGCGATCACCAAGGCGCTGAGCCAGCGCCACCCCGACCGGATGCGCGTCATCGCCCAGGCCATGCGGCACGGGCTGAGCGACGATCAGATCAACGCCGCCACCGCCTTCGATCCGTGGTTCCTGGCCCGCATTCGCGAGATCGTGGACGCCGAGGCGCGGGTGAAGAAGGACGGCCTGCCGCTGGAGGCCGAGGGGTTGCGCGCGCTCAAGATGCTGGGCTTCACCGATGCCCGGCTCGCCAAGCTGACCGGCCGCGACGAGGGGCAGGTGCGGCGGGCGCGCCAGAACCTGGGCGTGGTGGCGAGCTTTAAGCGGATCGACACCTGTGCCGCGGAGTTCGAGGCGCAGACCCCCTATATGTATTCCACCTATGAGGCGCCCGCGATGGGCGAGGTGGAATGCGAAAGCCGCCCCTCCGGCGCCGAGAAGGTGGTGATACTGGGCGGGGGGCCGAACCGGATCGGGCAGGGGATCGAGTTCGACTATTGCTGCTGTCACGCCTGTTTCGCGCTGACGGAGGCGGGCTTTGAGACTATCATGGTCAATTGCAACCCGGAGACCGTGTCGACCGATTACGACACCTCCGACCGGCTCTATTTCGAGCCGCTGACCTTCGAGCATGTGATGGAGATCCTGCGCGTCGAGCAGCAGCAGGGGACGCTGAAAGGCGTGATCGTGCAGTTCGGCGGGCAGACGCCGCTGAAGCTCGCCCGCGCGCTGGAGGCCGAGGGCGTGCCGATCCTCGGCACCTCGCCCGACGCCCTCGACCGGGCCGAGGACCGCGAGCGGTTTCAAGCGCTGGTGCACAAGCTGGGGCTGAAGCAGCCGCGCAACGCCATCGCCTCGTCCGATGCCGCCGCGCTGGAACTGGGCGAGGAGATCGGCTTTCCCCTCGTCATCCGCCCCTCCTATGTACTGGGCGGCCGTGCGATGGAGATCGTGCGCGATCGCGCGCAGTTGGAGCGCTATATCTCCGAGGCGGTGGTGGTGTCGGGCGACAGCCCCGTGCTGCTCGACAGCTATCTGGACGGGGCGGTGGAGGTCGATGTCGACGCTCTGTCGGACGGCACGCATGTTCACGTGGCCGGGATCATGCAGCATATCGAGGAGGCGGGCGTACATTCGGGCGACAGCGCGTGCTCGCTGCCGCCCTATTCGCTCGCGCCCGAGATCGTGGCCGAGATGGAACGACAGACCGAGGCGCTGGCGCTGGAACTGGGCGTCGTGGGGCTGATGAACGTGCAATTCGCGGTGAAGGACGGGGCGGTCTACCTGATCGAGGTGAACCCGCGCGCCTCGCGCACCGTGCCCTTCGTGGCCAAGGCGGTGGGCTCGCCCGTGGCCTCCATCGCGGCGCGTCTGATGGCGGGCGAGGGCCTGGGCGCGTTCGATCTGGTCTCGCCGAAGATCGACGGGTTCGCGGTGAAGGAAGCGGTGCTGCCCTTCGCCCGCTTCCCCGGCGTGGACACGCTGCTCGGCCCTGAAATGCGCTCCACCGGCGAGGTCATGGGCTCCGACGCGAACTTTCACCGCGCGTTCCTGAAGGCCCAGATCGGCGCGGGCGCCGACCTGCCCGATAGGGGCCGGGTGTTCCTGTCGATCAAGGAGGCCGACAAGACCGACATGCTGCTGGAAACCGCGCAAACCCTCGTGGGCCTCGGCTTCGAGATCGTGGCGACCCGCGGCACCGCGGCGTTCCTGGCCGAGGGCGGCGTGACGGCGGAGGTGGTCAACAAGGTCTACGAGGGCCGCCCGAACATCGTCGACATGATGAAGGATGGCGGGATCGATCTGGTGATGAACACCACCGAAGGGGCCCAGGCCGTCGAGGATTCACGCTCCATGCGCAACGTCGCCCTGACGGACCGCATCCCCTACTTCACAACCCTCGCCGCCTCCCACGCCGCCGCTCTGGCCATGCGCGCCCGGCAGGAGGGCGAGATCGGGGTGCGGGCGTTGCAGGCGTAGGTCGCGTCACGTACCTCTCTTCCTTAGCTCGGCTTCAAACATCATGCGGACCCTTTCGCTGGAACGGATGAACCGAAGATAACGGTTTATTTCCTCTTTTTCTTCGCCAAAGTCTTTTGCGAGGTAATAGCTCTCAGTTCCCTTCATCATCTCAGTCCATGGCACGAGAAGCATCGTTGCGAAGCACTCAGCTTCTACCTCAAAAAAGTTGTCGATGCGCTTCGTGACTCTACTCGTGAGTTCGGCATCTGCCTTGATGGTCGCGGCTGATTGCCTTGCCCAGTCTTGTGGTGGAAGTACTCGAGTCTCGGCGGAGAATAGCAGCTCCTTGTGGAGAACATGATGACTAAACTCATGAGCCACAACGTGCCTAACAAAGGATGAACCCTTAAGCCCAAGGGAGTAAAACTCTTCCTCTAGAAGGATGGTGTTTTCTTCCTCGCTTCCGACAATGATAGCAAAAGCGCCCTCAGCGTAACTTGGGAGCTGATTCAGAACCAGAACGCCAAGACTAGGGTCCTCACTCTCCTCTTGTGCAAGAAACTGCTCCAAAGGCAGCCTTAGACTGTTGTCGCAGTGCTTTCTTCTTATTGCTTCGGCCAACAAGCTAATCCTAACAAAGCGTTCGGGGGTTAACGAAGGACGACGCCAGCTTCTCCCTTGATCTCGCCTTTTCCTCAATGCTCTTTGATTTGTGGAAAGGCGAAGACTGGCATTCTCTGCGCCAATGTCGCTTGCTACCAACTCTCGTATCCTATCGACGGTTGAGTCGCTTAGTTGGTCTCCAAAGGTTGCAATGAGCGCTAGCAATGACTGCTGGGAGAGGTCACTTGCCCTCTGCTTGTTGTTCGACAAGTCAGCGAGTTTTTGGAGTCGTTCGGCCTCAAAACCACTGACACCAAGAAAGCCCACGTACCCTTCAACCACTTCCTTCGAAATATGGGCTCGTTCAGCCTCGAGATTGCTGACATGGGAAAGGGAAACGCCGAGCCATTTAGCTAGTTCAGATTGTGTTGCGTTTCTTCGGATCCTAAGGACCTGCGCATACTTACCAAACTCGGACTTCATCCTACGAACCTTTACCGCTGAAGTGGATGTAGACTTTAAGCGCCAAGCCGACGACGGCGACCGCCAGAGTCGCTCCCGCTATCAGTAGTTCAACCGACAATGGGTTTCTCCCCATGTTTTGTTTCTGCTCAAAAGTCCTTTAGCAGATCTGGCGAAACATAACAAGGTGCTGTTGGCACATGTTGTTGGCTTGAGTTAAGGGCGCACAAGATGATGGTGTTTGTCGCCCGGAATCAAGCCGAAGGCGCCGGGCGAGCGCCTGCCCGTCCCGGCGGGCTGGCGCTTTGAGGCCGTCAGGCAGACCACGGAGCGGGGAGGGGCTTGGCTGCCATAATGCGCGCCGCTCGGATGGTGCGGTGCCACTCCACGGGCAGTCGCCCGCCCAGCTTGCGGAACGCTGCGGGCGGGGTGGTGGCAGCGCGGTGCGCAGGCGGGTTGCGCTCTACGGGTGACCTGATGCGCTGGCGTTTTGTGCCTGTCGGGCAGAACGCGAAGCGGGGAGGAGCTCAGCCGCCAGAAAGCGCGCCGCTCGGATGGTGCGGCGCCGCCCCACGGGCAGGCGGGCGCCCAGCTTGCGGAACGCTGCGGGCGGGGCGGTGGAAGCGCGGTATGCGGGCGGGTTGCGCCCTACGGGTGACCCGTTGCGCTGGCGTTTTGGGCCCGTCGGGCAGACCGCGGAGCGGGGAGGGGTTTGGCCGCCACAAAGCGCGCCTGTCCTCTGCTGCTACGCTGACCTCTCAGCCGCGGCGCTCGGCTCGGGTGCCGCTCTGCCGGACTTGGCGCGGCTCAGGACGAGAAAGCGGGTGCCGCCAGCGTTCAGCACCTCTTCCGAGACCGGGGCATAGCCTTGCGCGGCAAAAGCCGCAAAGGGGTCGCGCGCCATCTGATCGGTGAAGATGGGAAGGCCGCTGCCGAAGGTCACGGGCTCCACCGTCAGGTGCACCCGGTCCATCGCATCGTGGCGGGCGAACCAGTCGTGGACCGTTGTCCCCCCGAGGATCAGCCCGTTCGCGAGCGTGTGCACCCGGTCCACCCGAGCTGCGAGATCGGCGGGGGTGAGACCGTCTGGATCGAGCCAGAGCTGGGTCGGGCGGCGCCAACCGGAGGCCGAGCGCGAAAAAACGATGCGGCGCCGCTCGGGCCGGTTGGCCGCCTCATGCGTGCCCCGGCCCATCACGGCCCAATCCGCGGCCTCGACATCGCGGAAGAACAGCACCTGTTCCTCGGGGCTCGCCCAGGCCTGCGGCGGCTCTCCCGGGTAGCGGGCGATGAAGCCGTCGGCAGAGGTCACGACGGTCAGCGTGAAGTGCATTACGGTAACGTCCCGTGGGCCGCCAGGCACGAGGGATCGCTCATGGCGACCGCGTGCGCGACTTCAGCCGTTCCTTCATCATCGCTTTCCCGGCCTCGGTGCCGTCGTGGAATGTCCCGAACAGCTTGTCCCACGGAACCTCCAGCGTGCCGTAATTCACCTCGAAGTAGCGGTGATGCATCTGGTGGTGGAAGTTGCCCAGATGCAGGCGTTTGCGGCCCGCAGCCCAGACCCCTTCGAAGCCGGTATGGGTCGTTACGGCATAGAGCGCATAGAACATCAGGTGGAAGATCAGATGGACCGGATGGGTCGGTACGACGAAGTGGATGAGCGCCGTCCCGAAGTAGAGGACATGCTCCACCGGATGCATGGAGAGGCCCGACCACGGCCCCACATCCGTGTTGCGGTGGTGCAGGGCATGGAAGCGGTAGAAGACGTTCGTGTGCAGCAGGCGATGGATCCAGTAGAAGTAGAAGCTCTCCCAGACCGGCACCAGAAAGAAGACGGCGAGGAACCAGATCCAGCCGTCCGACCACGTCCAGACCGGGGCATAGCCGTTGGCCATCGACCACCAGATCAGCGCCTCCCAGGCCGACCAGATCGTGACGCCGGAGGCGAGCGACCAGAACATGTTGTCGCGCAACTGATCGCCGAAGGTGAACATGCGGCCTTTGCGGGGGAACGGACGGGGATCGTATTTGTGGTCGGGCCCCTGCAACGCGCGCGCGTGAAAGATCAGGTGCAGGCTGTGGGCCAGCAGAGTGATCACCACGAGGTTGCGCAGGAAGATCCCGGCGATCCAGAACCCGGGCGTGGCGGCCTCTTCCAGCGTCGGGCTGGCCAGCCAGAAGCACAACCATGCGAGCCCGGCGATGCACAGGTTGATCGTCAGCGGAAACCAGCTGGACCAATACCAGCGCGCGACGGCGGACGGGCGGGGCGGCCATTGCCACAGCGGGTTCACGCCAAGCGGCAGATCGGCGGGAACGTGGTTCCATTCCTGGCGGGGCATGTCGTCTCTCCCTGTGCGGGGCGGCGCGTCTGGCGAGATCTCAATCGGCGACACCTTGGGATAGAACCCGTGGGGGCGTCAACGGTCGACCAAGGCAGCGGCGGATGGGGGCGCGGCGCGCTGGGCAACTGGCCTCTGCTCAGGGGTCAGGTGGGGCTTGCGCCGTGGAGCGCGGCGGAGCTCCCATGGCGGCGCCGTGCTTGGGATGCGGAACCCCCCGGTGCGCTAGGTATGTCGCACCGCCGCGCCCCCTGAAGCGCACCCGGACCGCGCGACTGGAGGCCTGTGAGATCTTTAGCTTCCCCCACTCGACGAATGGGGGCACGACTGGGGGGCCGTTCTTGGGGTGCGGGACCACAGGTGCGCTCGGCATGTCGCCCCGCGGCGCCCCCCCTGGCGCGCGGCCGGTTCACGCGGCTGGAGGCGTGGGCGACACTTAGCTGACCCCACTTGGCCACGGATCTCGGGCGGCCTGTGCGCCTCTTGGCTGCGGCGGAGCGGTCGCGCGAAGGGTGTTCCATGCCCTGTGGACCCACCGCCCGGCCGGGTGCAGGCCGCCCGCTCCAGTGGGCCCGCGCAGCCCAGGCGGCTTGCTCGCCGTTTTCAGGGATGCTGGGCTCAGCCGCGCACGAAGTGGCCCGATTCCATTGCCGGAGGAGTGTCCTTTCCCGGGATCGAACCGAAATCGAACCGGGCCGGGCGTGTTCGGGTGGGCAGGTGCGGCTGCTGCCTTAAGCTTGTGTTCCGGCCCGTCGAGCCGGGGGCTACCTGTGGTGAACCGATCCGCCAACCCATGTCGGCACGTCCATCGCGCGGGGAACCGTACCGGCCGGCGTGCTGCTGGCAATTGGCGGGTCGCATCCGTCGCCCATCTCGGGGCCCCCCTCCGGCGGAGGGCGCCGCTCCGGGCTCACTCGGTCGTCGCGGTTGCGTCCGGCTGGGGGGCCGCCGCGGCTTCGCGGACGATCTGCCCATCCTCCCAGAGCCCTTCGGCCTCGGTGCCGTCGGCATAGACGATGCGGCCGGGCCCCTGGCGCTGGCCTTCGAAGAAGCGCCCGGTATAGACGTCGCCCGTCATGTAGGTGGCTGTTCCCTCGCCATGCATCTGGCCCGAGCGCCAGCCACCGGTATAGGCGAACCCGTCGGGGCGCGTGAGCGTGCCATCGCCGTCGCGCAGCCCCGCCACGAAGCCGCCTTCATAGGTCGCGCCATCGGGATAGACGGCCGTGCCAACTCCATGGGGTTCTCCCCCTTGCCAGGTGCCGGTGAAGGTGTAGCCGTCGGCATAGGTCATCACACCTTCGCCTTCGGGGAGACCGGCGCGGAACCCGCCCTCATAGACCGTGCCATCTGCGTAGGTTGCCGTTCCGGAGCCGTCCATCACGCCTTCTTCCCAGCCGCCCGTATAGGTGGCGCCGTCGGGATAGACGATCCGCCCTTCGCCCTGCGCGAGGCCGTCGAGCAGGCTGCCGGTATAGACGGTGCCGTCCGGGTAGGTGACAGTGCCAGTGCCCTCGATCCGGCCGTCCACCCAACCGCCTTCGTAGAGATACCCATCGGGGCCGCGATAGGTGCCGGCCCCGTGCCGCAAGTCGCCGCGGAACCCGCCATCGTAGGCGCCGCCGCCCGCATATTCGATCCGGCCCTGGCCCTCGCGCTTGCCGTTGACCAGCGCGCCCACATAGACGTCGCCATTGGGCTGCGCCAAGCGCCCCTCGCCGTGGATGCGCCCGCCATCCCACGTGCCGTCGTATTCCAGCCCCTCAGCGGTGACGAGGCGCCCCTGTCCGGCGCGTTTGCCCTGGACCATCGCGCCTTCGTAGATCGAGCCATCGGGATAGGTGATCCGCCCATCGCCCTGCTTCACACCGTCGACCCAGGCGCCGTCGTAACGATAGCCGTTGGGCGCGACGAGCGTGCCGGTGCCATTCGGCTGCCCGTCGGTGAAGCTGCCCTCGTAGCGCGTGCCGTCGCCGTAGACGACAACGCCTTCGCCCATCTTGCGGCCCGACACCCAGTTGCCCTCGTAGGACCCGCCATCGGGGTAGGCGATGCGCCCGAACCCGTCGGGCTGGCCCTTGGCGAACCCGCCTTCATAGATCGACCCGTCCGGGAACTTGGCCAGCCCCTGACCCAGGATCTCCCCTTCGACCCACGCCCCGGTGTACTCGTAGCCATTGGGCAGGCGGTAGGTCCCCTGGCCATGCTGAAGCCCGTCCTTGAAGGTGCCTTCGTAGACCCCGCCATTCTCGTATTGTTTGACCTCGATCCGGCCCACCTGCGCGGCGGCAGTTTGGGGCAGGGCGACGGACAGCGTCAGAGAGAGGGCGAGGGCAAGACGACAATACATGGCAGCCGGGTCTTTTCGATCGGAACGCAGGGATCCGGGCGCGGTTGGCGCCGTTTTGCGAGACAGCCCTTAACCTATGAGGGGAAGAACGTATCGGCAACGGTTTTCCAGACGCGTCTTTCACTTGGGCGTCAACCTGCTATGTCACAGGTCCGGAGGGCAATGCCGGACGGCCCGAACCGCTTGGAGCTTACCGACAATGGATCGTTTCCGCCTCACGCTGGCGCAGTTGAACCCCACGGTGGGGGCGCTCGCCCACAACGCCGCCAAGGCGCGCGACGCCTGGGCCGAAGGAAAAGCGGCCGGGGCCGATATGGTCGTGCTGCCGGAGATGTTTCTGTCGGGCTACCAGGCGCAGGATCTGGTGATGAAGCCCGCCTTCGTCGCCGATTGCGCCCGTCACCTGGAGCGGCTGGCGGCCGATTGCGCGGATGGCCCGGCGCTCGGCATCGGCCTGCCCTATTCGGAGGGCGGGAACCTCTACAACGTCTATTGCATCCTGAGCGGCGGCCGCGTTCAGGCCCGGATCGCCAAGCATCATCTGCCGAACTTCAACGTGTTCGACGAGGAGCGCCTGTTCGTGTCGGGCCAGGTCCACGGGCCCTACACGGTCGGGCCCGTCCGCATCGGCACGCCGATCTGCGAGGATGCGTGGCACCCCGACGTGGCCGAAACCCTGGCCGAGACGGGGGCCGAGCTGCTGATCGTGCCCAATGGCTCGCCCTACTTCCGGGGCAAGCGCGATATCCGGATGAGCCATATGGTCAGCCGCGTCGTGGAGACGGAGCTTCCGCTCGTCTATCTCAACATGGTCGGCGGTCAGGACGACCAGATGTTCGACGGCGCCTCCTTCGTGCTGAACCCCCATGGCGCTCTCGCGGTGCAGCTTCCCGTGATGGAGGCGGCCGTCGTGCATGTGGATTTCGCGCCGGACGCGGCAGGCGCCTGGCACGCCGTTCCCGCCGAGCGCGCGCATTATCCCGACCCCTGGGAGCTCGATTATCGCGTCATGGTGGAGTGCCTGCGCGACTATCTGCACAAGTCCGGCTTCTCCAAGGTGCTGCTCGGCCTGTCCGGCGGTATCGACAGTGCGCTGGTGGCGGCGATCGCCGCCGATGCCGTCGCCCCGGAGAATGTGCGCTGCGTGATGCTGCCGTCGGAGTACACCTCCGCCCACTCGCTGGAAGACGCCGCCGGCGTGGCCGAACGGCTGGGGTGCAGGCTCGACGAAGTGCCGATCGGGCACTCCCGCGAGGCGGTGACGCAGACGCTGGCGCCGCTCTTTTCGGGCACCAACAGCGGCATCGCCGAGGAGAACATCCAGTCGCGCCTCCGCGGTCTGCTGCTGATGGCGCTGTCCAACAAGTTCGGAGAGATGCTGCTGACCACGGGCAACAAGTCCGAGGTGGCGGTTGGCTATGCCACGATCTACGGCGACATGTCGGGCGGCTACAACCCGATCAAGGATCTCTACAAGACCCGCGTCTTCGAGACCTGCCGCTGGCGCAACGCCAACCATCGCGACTGGATGAAAGGCCCGTCGGGGGAGGTGATTCCGCCCCGGGTGATCGACAAGCCGCCCTCGGCCGAACTGCGCGCCGACCAGAAGGACGAGGATAGTCTGCCCCCCTACGAGGTTCTGGATGCGATACTGGAACGCCTCATCGACGCCGAGCAATCCGTCGCCGAGGTGGTGGCCGCGGGTTATGACCGGGAAACCGTGAAGCGGGTGGAGGGCCTGATCTATGTCAGCGAGTACAAGCGGTTCCAATCCGCGCCCGGCGCGCGGCTGACCCGGCGCGCGTTCTGGCTTGACCGGCGCTATCCCATCGTGAACCGTTGGAGAGACCCGAGCGCGGAAGTGAACGCGGCGGAGTGATCGCGCCCGACGCATGACGGGCCCAACGGAATGAACGGCACGGCGGCATGACTGGACCTGTGGTCGAATACGGACCTTCGCGCACACGCTCGGCGCTTGTGCTCATCGTTTTCGCGCTGGCCATCGGGGGGCTGATCTGGCTGGCGGCCGATGCCTACTTCGACAATGACGACGAGGATTTCGCGTTTATCTCCGGCATGCTGATCCTGGCAGCGCTCCTGGCGGTGGTCGGCGTCGTCTACTGGCGCAAGGAGCCGGACTGGCAGGCCCGGCTCACGATCTCGTCCGACGGCGTGACGCTGGAGCAATGGAAGGGCGAAACCGTGCCGCCGACGCAGGCGGCATGGGCCGAGATCGCAACGCTGCAACGCTGGCGCACGCGCCGCACCACGTTCTACGGGATCGAGTTGCAGCCGGATCGGGCCGGCAGCAAGGGCCGCGTCATCGCCGTTGCCGGGTCCGGGCTGGAGCCGCAATCGCTCAACCCCCTGGCGGCGATGGAGGAGTTCGCCCGCGAAGCCGGGTTCGAAGTGATCCAGGAGGAGACGGCGCGGGGCCGAAAGGGGCGGGATCGCCTGCGCCTGTCGGCGCCTGCCGCGGACGCCGGATAGCTGGCCGCGATGCCAGCTTCCGGTGGGCGTGAGAGGGTGAGCGGGCCGGTCGTCCTTGGCCCGAACCGCCAGCGCCATCGCGTACCGTCGCTCCGGCCTGCGCTTCTGAGGTGTGGCCTGGCCCGGCTCGGGTCGGAGGGTGCGATTCGTGTGGCAGGGCGCGAAGGGAAGCTTGTCGCCCTCTTCGTCCTTGTGTCGACAGGTCTGTTTTGTGCGGCTTGGCGGATTCAGCCGCTCGTCCAGCCACGGCTGGACGTTGGCCCCGACGGAGAGCGCTTCGAGCAACAGAAGCGCAAAGGGACCCCGCCGCGCCGCCAGCGGCGGGACGAAGGCGCCGCCCAGCTCGCGCGCCGCTACTCGCGCCAGCGTCCCTTCGTCGGGATCGCGCGCCGCGCCGCGACACAGGGCAAACGCGGGGGCGTCTTCCGGCTCAACGTCCATGCGCTGGCGGCTCGGCGCGCACCTCCGGTCACGCTCTTGCGGCAGGGCGCGCGGGCGGTGGGCTGCCGTGTTCGCCCGCACGTCGGCGCGACGGCGCTGGGCAGGCCGCAATGTTGGACGCTGCGGCCCTCTGATGCCGCGGCGGCGCCATGACCGCGTCGCGTGTCCTTGGGCCAACGACGGCGCGGAACTGGGGATGGTCTGCTCTTCTGGCAACCCTCGCCCTCTCGAGCGGGCTCGCCGCGGCGGATGCCGTTCTGCGCGCCGGGGTCGGCGGTCCTGCCATGTGGGGGGCGGGCGTGCTTGCGCTTTGCATGGCCGTGGCGGCGGGATGGGTTTGGCGCCAGCCGGCGTTCGAGCGCACGGCGCTGCACCTGACCGCGCAGGGCGTGGCTGTCGAGGGGCGCACCCGGCGCGTGGTGCTCGCCTGGGCCGAGATCGCGGCGGTGACCCACCGCCCCTCCTCAATGGGCCCGGCGCATATGACGCTGGAACGGGCCGCGCCGATGGCGGGCGCCGCGGCGGGGGCGGACACACCGACACCCACCGCCAATGCCGCCACTGCCGAGGACAGCGCGGCGGGCGATGTGCCCGGTGTGATGTTTCCCGTCCGCGCCACCGGCGCCTCGGCGGAGGAGGTTGTGGCCTTTCTCGCCCGCGGTGCCGCCGAGGCGGGCTATTCCCTTGTGGAACCCCACCGCGGAGACGTGCGAGCCCTCCATCGGTTCCCGGGCCCAAGGCGCTGGGTCATGACCCGTCGTGCCCCTGCGGCTGAAGAGAGCCAGAGCAAATCTCAAGGGTGATTCGGAAAGTGGTAGCCAGACTCCTCACAAATCGGTAAGGTCTCGCGCAAGCATCGGTGAACGGTGCAAAAAACGTGTGGCCCAAAGCGGCCGGCAGGCAGAAACAGGCAACATCGGGCGGTGCTCCATGACGGAGATGGTCCACGGTACGCTTCCCGCGCGGGCGGGGGATCCGGTGCTTCCGCGCTGGTGGCGCAGCGTCGACAAATGGTCGATCGCCTGCGTCCTTATGCTGTTCGGGGTGGGGCTGCTCCTCGGCCTCGCCGCCTCGGTGCCCCTGGCGGAGCGCAACGGGCTGCCGAAGTTCCACTATGTCGAACGCCAGGTGATCTTCGGCGGCATGGCGCTGACGGTGATGCTGGTGGTCTCGATGATGTCGCCCGCGCTGGTGCGCCGGCTTGGCGTGATCGGCTTTGCCATCGGGCTGGTGGCTCTGGCGCTGCTGCCCTTCCTCGGCACCGATTTCGGCAAGGGCGCCGTGCGATGGTACTCTCTCGGCTTTGCCAGCGTTCAGCCGTCGGAGTTCCTCAAACCCTGCTTTGTGATCCTCTGCGCATGGCTGATAGCCGCGGCGCATGACGTGTCGGGCCCGCCGGGGCGCACGATCTCCTTCGCCGTGGCGATGGTCTTCGTCGGGCTGCTGGCGATCCAGCCCGATTTCGGGCAGTCCGCGCTGGTGTTGTTTGCCTGGGGCGTCATGTATTTCGTGGCCGGGGCGTCGATCTTCCTGCTTGTCGGCCTCGCGGCGGCCGCGGTGGGGGCGGGCGTGCTGGCCTATGGCGCCTCGGAGCATTTCGCGCGCCGGATCGACGGGTTCCTGACCCCGGATCTCGATCCGCGCACACAGCTCGGCTTCGCCACCAACGCGATCCGCGAGGGCGGATTCTTCGGGGTCGGCGTCGGCGAGGGGCAGGTGAAATGGTCGCTCCCCGATGCGCATACGGATTTCATCATCGCCGTCGCGGCGGAGGAATATGGGCTGGTCCTCGTGGCTGCGATCATTGCGCTCTACACGACGATCGTCGTGCGCGCGCTTTGGCGCCTGATGCGCGAGCGCGATCCCTTCATCCGCTTGGCCGGGACGGGGCTGGCCTGCATGTTCGGGGTGCAGGCGATGATCAATATGGGCGTCGCGGTCCGGCTGCTGCCGGCAAAGGGGATGACCCTGCCGTTCGTGAGCTATGGTGGCTCCTCCCTGATAGCGGGCGGGATTGCTCTGGGCGCGCTGCTGGCGCTGACGCGCACGCGCCCGCAAGGCGCGATGGCCGATATCTTCGGCCGCACCGGACGGGCGCAGTAAGATGGCGGGCCAAGGAGACGCGCGCCACCTGACGCCGCTAGGGGTGCTGGGGCTGACCGGTCGCCGACGGAGGGCGCGAGGGCCGCATGATCGCGGCCGGGACGCGCCGGGGCGCCGTGATCGCTGCCGGGTTACCCGGGTATGAGCGGCCGTCTGTGCATCATCGCCGCCGGGGGCACGGGCGGGCACATGTTCCCCGCCCAAGCGCTGGCCGAGGTGCTGCTCGCGCGCGGCTGGCGCGTGCGGCTGTCGACGGACGCGCGGGGCGCGCGCTATACTGGCGGGTTTCCGAACGCCGTCACCATAGACACCGTGGCCTCGGCCACCTTCGCCCGGGGCGGGGTGCTCGCCAAGCTGGCCGCCCCGTTTCGCATTGCGGCCGGGGTGCTGAGCGCGGTGGCAGGCCTGCTGCGTGAGAAGCCCGCAGTGGTTGTGGGCTTTGGCGGCTACCCGTCGATCCCGGCCCTTGCGGCCGCGACACTCCTGCGCCTGCCGCGGCTCATTCATGAGCAGAACGGGGTACTGGGGCGGGTGAACCAGCTCTTCGCCAAGCGCGTCGACGCGGTGGCCTGCGGCACGTGGCCCACGGAACTGCCCGAAGGCGTCGAGGGGCACCCGGTCGGCAATCCCGTCCGGGCGGCCGTGCTGGAGCGGGCTGGCGCGGCCTACATCCCGCCGGGCGATTACCCGATGTCGATCCTGGTCTTCGGCGGCAGCCAGGGCGCCCGCGTCCTGTCCGACGTCGTGCCCCCCGCGCTGGCCGCGCTTCCCTTGGAGGTTGTGCGGCAGTTGCGCGTGTCCCATCAGGCGCGCGACGAGGACCGGGCGCGCGTGGCGGAGTATTATTCACAGAACGGCATTGCGGCAGAGGTGGAGCCCTTCTTCTCCGATCTGCCGACCCGGATGGCCGAGGCGCAACTCGTGATCTCGCGCGCCGGGGCGTCGTCGGTGGCCGATCTCTCGGTGATCGGGCGGCCGTCGATCCTGGTTCCCCTGGCCTCGGCCATTCGCGACGAGCAATCGGCCAATGCCCGCGGCCTTGTCGAGGCGGGCGCGGCGGTGGAGATGAAGGAAGACGCGCTGACGCCGGAGGTGCTCAGCGCAGAGACGGCGGCGATACTCGACGATCCAAAGCGCGCCCTGGGCATGGCCAATGCCGCGCTCGCCGCCGGGCGGCCCGGCGCGGCTGACGCGCTTGCGGATCTTGTCGAACAGGTCGCCCAGGGCAAAGGCGCGGGACAGCGCCCGGCAAACAACGCAACACTGGATGGGGACGAGCAATGATGGATGGCAGCGCGATGATGGCAGCGGCGACGAAACTTCCGCAGGACGTGGGGCCGATCCACTTCGTCGGGATCGGCGGCATCGGCATGTCCGGCATTGCCGAAGTCCTCCTGACCCATGGCTACACGGTGCAAGGGTCCGACCTGAAGCGCTCCAAGATCACCGAGCGGCTGGAGGGCCTGGGCGCGACCGTGTTCGAGGGGCAGCAGGCGGAGAACCTCGAAGGGGCGGAGGTCGTCGTGATCTCGTCGGCCATCAAGCCAGGCAACCCGGAACTTGACGCCGCGCGCGCCCAAGGTCTTCCCGTCGTGCGCCGGGCCGAGATGCTGGCCGAGCTGATGCGGCTGAAGTCGAACGTGGCCATCGCGGGCACCCACGGCAAGACGACGACCACCACCATGGTGGCGACGCTGCTCGATGCCGGCGGCATCGATCCCACGGTGATCAACGGCGGTATCATCCATGCCTACGGCTCCAATGCGCGGGCGGGGCAGGGGGAGTGGATGGTGGTCGAGGCCGACGAAAGCGACGGCACGTTCAACCGGCTGCCCGCCACCATCTCGGTCGTCACCAATATCGACCCCGAGCATATGGAGCATTGGGGCACGCTGGAGAACCTGCGCGAGGGGTTCCACGATTTCGTGTCGAACATCCCGTTCTACGGGCTCGCCGTGTGCTGCACCGATCATCCGGAGGTGCAGGCCCTTGTCGGGCGCATTTCCGACCGACGTGTAGTCACCTTCGGCTTTAATGCGCAGGCGGATGTGCGGGCTGTGAACCTGAAGTATCGCAAGGGCGTCGCCCATTTCGACATCGCGCTTCAGGCCGAGGGCGCCATGATCGAGGGCTGCACCCTGCCCATGCCCGGCGACCACAACGTCTCCAACGCGCTGGCGGCCGTCGCCGTGGCCCGGCACCTGGGCATGAAGCGCGAAGAAATCCGTGAAGCGCTGACAAGTTTCCGTGGCGTTAACCGCCGGTTTACCAAGGTGGGGGAAGTTGCCGGTGTAACCATCATCGACGATTACGGGCACCACCCGGTGGAGATTGCCGCCGTGCTGAAAGCTGCGAGACAGGCCGTGGGCACGGACCCCGGGCCGAACGGGCGCCCCGGCCGGGTGATCGCGGTTCATCAGCCGCACCGATACTCCCGCCTGTCCTCGTTGTTTGACGATTTCTGCCATTGCTTCAACGAAGCCGATGTCGTGGCCATCGCCGAGGTCTTCGCCGCGGGAGAGGAGCCGATCCCCGGCGCCAGCCGCGACGATCTGGTGGCGGGCCTGATCCGCCACGGCCACCGCCATGCGCGCGCGATCCGCGATGAGGACGATCTGGAACGTCTGGTGCGCGAGCAGACCCAACCGGGCGACATCGTCGTCTGCCTCGGCGCCGGGACGATCTCGGCTTGGGCGGGGCGCCTGCCCGAGCGGCTCGGCACCGCTCAGGTGGACGGATAGCGCGATGGAAACAAACCCAAGAGCGGTGGGGTTGCCATGTCTGTCTCGCTGACGCTGGTCTGCGTCTGGGTGCTGGTGGCTTCGGCCGTCGCGTTCTTCCCGTCGAAGCGGCACCACTGGCCCCACGCCTACGGCCTCATCGCCATCGGCATTCCGCTGCTGGGCTTCGTCACCTACGAGAACGGGCCGCTTGTGGGCCTAGTGTGCCTGATCGCGGGCGGCTCCATCCTGCGCTGGCCGGTGCTCTATGCGTTCCGCTGGATGCGCGGCACCTCCAAGTATCCCTCCCACAAGGCCCCGCCGGCGGCCACGGAGGCAGGCCCCCCGTCGGGTCCGGTGCCGGAGGGCGGACCCGCCAAGCCGCCCGGCGGATCGGCCGACCGAGCGGCCGACCGAGCGGCCGAATGAGCGGTGGTGCGGCGTCCCGGTTTTGGCCCGAGCCGCGCCCCAGGGCCCGCGCCGGGCCGCAGGCACTGGCGCCACGCGGGCAGGCGCGCTAACGGGACGGGATGAGTGTTCTGCCTGAGCCCCGCGGCCGCCTCACCGCCGGCAAGCCGCTGTCGGAGCTGACGTGGCTGCGCGTCGGCGGCCCGGCGGAGTGGCTGTTCCAACCCGCGGACGAGGACGATCTGGCGTCTTTCCTGGCGGCACTGCCCGCAGAGGTGCCGGTGTTTGCCATGGGCGTCGGCTCCAACCTGATCGTGCGCGACGGGGGATTACCCGGGGTGACGATCCGCCTCGGACGGGGCTTCAACGCGATCCAGGTGGACGGTGCGCGCGTGATCGCGGGCGCTGCCGCGCTGGACGCCCACGTCGCCCGGCGGGCCGCCGAAGCGGGGCTGGACCTTACCTTTCTGCGCACGATCCCGGGCTCCATCGGGGGCGCCGTGCGCATGAATGCGGGCTGCTACGGGACCTACACCGCAGACCGGTTCGTTTCGGCGCGCGCGATTGCGCGGGATGGCACGGTGCTGACCCTTGGGCCGCAGGATCTGTCCTTTGCCTACCGGTCGAGCGTGTTGCCCGAGGGGTGCGTGCTGACCGAGGTGGTCCTGTCCGCCCCGCCCGGCGCGCCGGACGCGCTTGCTGCCAAGATGGCCGACCAGCTGGCGCGGCGCGACGCGACCCAGCCTACCAAGGAGCGTTCCGCGGGTTCCACGTTCCGCAATCCCGCGGGTTATTCCTCTTCCGGCCGCGCCGATGACGTGCACGACCTCAAGGCATGGAAACTGATCGAGGACGCGGGCATGAAAGGCGCCAAGCGCGGCGGCGCGCAGATGTCGGAGAAGCACGCGAACTTCCTCGTCAATGCCGGTGGCGCGACAGCCGCAGATCTCGAAGGGCTCGGCGAAGAGGTGAGAAAAGAGGTTTACGCCCGTCACGGCGTCGATCTAATCTGGGAAATCATGAGGGTCGGCGAACCGGCTCCGCGCACTACAGGTAACGATCAATTAACCAGAAGCGATCAGACAGGCTGAGAGCCCGCGATAGGGCCGATGGCACGTCTTGAAACGCGTCGATTGAGGCAGGGGCACCGCCCCAACACATAGAACCGGCGCCCGATCGCCGGGACGGAAAGAGAGTTGGGCATGTCGAGCAGGGCACACCCGCACATCCTCCGAGTCGCGCCTGGGCTGCCGGGCCCGGCGGCTCCTGCGGTGCGCGCACGCGCACCAGACCGCGAGCGGGGCAGGCCTATGGCCGCCCGGGCATTGGCATGAGCGGCGATCCGAGCAAATCCGGGCCGCGGAGCGGCGGATTTCGGCGCGTGGCGCCGCGCACCGCGGGTGTCTGCGGGCTCGCGGTGCTGGGCGTTTGGGGCGCACTCCAGACCGACATGCTTGCTGTTCTGTCCAATAGCGCCGCCGAGGCGCATCGCGCCGTCACGGCCCCGCCAAGATGAGCCGGAGACGATGACCGCCGCCCGCCGCAACGATCCCGCACCCTCGCGCCTGGCCTACCGGCTGGAGCGGCTGTGGCTCCGCCCACTGGTGCGCAAGGCGTTCCGGACCGGGCTGCCGCTCGCGGCCCTGGCCCTCGGCGCGCTCTTGTGGGCCTCGGACGCCGAGCGCGTGCAGAACGTGGTGGACCGCGTGGCCGAACTGCAGCGCGCGGTGGAGGAACGGCCCGAGTTCATGGTGCGCCTGATGGCGGTGGACGGCGCGTCGCCTGAACTGTCCCACGCAGTGCACGAAAGCGTGCATGTGGAGTTTCCAGTCTCGTCCTTCGATCTGGATCTCGACGCGATCCGCACCGAGATCGCCGCGCTCGACGCCGTGGCGGAGGCGCGCGTGCGCATCCGGGCGGGTGGGGTTCTGCAGATCGACATCACCGAGCGGCAGCCCGCGCTGATCTGGCGTTCGAACGCCGGGTTGATCCTTGTGGATGCCGAGGGCCACCCCATTGCGGCTGCCATGCGCCGGGCAGACTGGCCGGAACTGCCGCTGATCGCCGGCGACGGGGCCCACGATGCGGCGCCCGAGGCCCTGGCCCTCACCGCGGCTGCCGCACCGCTCGCGGAGCGGGTTCGCGGCCTGCAGCGCCGGGGCGAACGGCGCTGGGACGTGGTGCTGACCGGCGGCCAGCGGATCATGCTGCCCGAGGAGGACGCCGCCGCGGCGCTCAAGCGCCTGCTGGCGCTCGACAAGGCACGCGACGCCCTCGATCGCGACATCACCCATATCGACATGCGTTTGCCCGACAGGCCCACCCTGCGTCTGACGGCCCATGCGCGCGAAGAGCTTAACCGTATCCGGGCGATCGACGCTTCTGGAGTGACCGACCCATGACCGATCTTTACCAGTCCCAACGCGCCATGCGGCGGATGCGCAAGCAAGCGATGGATCGCGGTGTCGTCGCCATTCTCGACGTGGGCACCGCCAAGATCGCCTGCCTTGTGCTGCGCTTCGACGGGCCGGACCGGTTGCCGACATCGGACGGTGTCGGCTCGCTCGCGGGGCAAAGCTCCTTTCGGGTGATCGGCGCGGCGACGACCCGGTCGCGCGGGGTTCAGTTCGGCGAGATCCACGCCATGCAGGAAACCGAGCGCGCGATCCGCACCGCCATCCAGGCGGCGCAGAAGATGGCCGGAACGCGCGTCGATCACGTCATCGCCTGCCTTTCGGGCGCGCGCCCGCGTTCCTACGGCCTCGACGGCGAGATCCTGCTGGCCGAAGACGTCGTGAGCGAATGCGAAGTGGCCCGTGTGCTGGCCGCCTGCGATGTGCCGGATATCGGGGCAGGGCGCGCGGTGCTGCACGCCCAACCGGTGAACTTCGCCGTCGACCATCGCTCCGGCCTGTCCGACCCCCGCGGCCAACGCGGCAACGCGCTCGCGGCCGACATGCACTTGCTGACGGTCGAGGACAGCGCGGTGCAGAACCTGGCCTATTGCATCAAGCGCTGCGACCTCGAACTCGCGGGGCTGGCCTCGTCGGCCTATGTCTCCGGCATCGCGGCGCTTGTGGAGGACGAGCAGGAACTGGGCGGGGCCTGCATCGACATCGGCGGCGGGGCGACCGGCGTTTCGATCTTCATCAAGAAACACATGATCTTTTCGGACAGCGTGCGCATCGGCGGCGAGCATGTCACGGCCGACATCTCCAAGGGGCTGCAGGTGCCGATGACCACCGCCGAGCGCATCAAGACGGTGTTCGGCGGCGTCGTAGCCACGGGTATGGACGACCGCGAAATGATCGAGATCGGCGGCGATACCGGCGATTGGGAGCATGACCGCCGCACCGTCAGCCGCGCCGAACTGATCGGCATCATGCGCCCCCGGGTCGAAGAGATCCTGGAGGAAGTGCGCGCACGGCTCGATGCGGCGGGGTTCGACAGCCTGCCCGCCCAGCAGATCGTCCTGACCGGCGGGTCGAGCCAGATCCCCGGGCTCGACGGCCTTGCGACCCGGATCCTCGGACAGCAGGTGCGGCTGGGCCGCCCGCTCCGGGTGCAGGGCTTGCCCCAGGCGGCCGCGGGCCCGGCCTTCGCCTCGTCCGTCGGGCTGTGCCTTTTCGCGGCGCATCCGCAGGACGAGTGGTGGGATTTCGATACCCCCGCGGATCGCTACCCCGCGCGGTCGCTGAAACGGGCGATGCGGTGGTTCCGCGACAATTGGTGAGGCGGGGCGCGCCGCGGTACTGGCACCCGGCGCCCGCCATGGGGGCCTCGCGCCCTGCGGGCCGTCCGGCATTCCCACGCCACACAGCGCCCCGTTTCCGCCCAAACAGAGCGCGCACGTCCCATCGGCGCGGCAATCGTGCGTGACGGCGCGCCTGCGCCCTGCTAACGTCTCCCCAACGCTCAGAAGAAGCGGATATGGCGGCAGGCAGAGCAGTCGCCCCCCATCACCGAATCCCCGCGCGCCGCATTGTCGCCGCGCCTTTTGGCATGCACAGCCGGCTGGCCCCAAGATCTAGCGTATCTGCGGAAATAGGCCGGATTTGGCCTTCGAAGCTTCGAGATTTGGTAGGAAAGCCGCGATTTCCGCGTGACGTGCGTCAAGCAGAAGTGTAGGATTGCTGCAATTACTGGGGAAAGCGGGCCACAGTCGGGCACTCCAACCGGCGATGAAGCACCGCGCGGCAATAATGACAGGCGACCGGAGCAATGACCTTGAATCTTTCCATGCCAAGCGACGACCAGACTGATTTGAAACCGCGGATCACCGTGTTTGGCGTGGGCGGCGCCGGCGGGAACGCGGTCAACAACATGATCGAGAAGGAGTTGCAGGGCGTCGAGTTCGTGACGGCGAACACCGATGCGCAAGCGCTGCAGCAATCCCGCGCCCCGGCACGCATCCAGATGGGCGTGAAGGTGACCGAGGGCCTCGGCGCCGGTGCCAAGGCGCAGATCGGCGCTGCCGCGGCCGAGGAAACCATCGAGGAGATCGTCGATCATCTGGCCGGCGCGCATATGTGCTTCATCACTGCCGGCATGGGCGGCGGCACGGGCACCGGCGCGGCGCCGATCATCGCCCAAGCCGCGCGCGAGCTTGGGGTGCTGACCGTCGGCGTCGTCACCAAGCCCTTCCAGTTCGAAGGCGCCAAGCGCATGCGCCAGGCCGAGGATGGGGTCGAAGCGCTGCAGCGCGTGGTCGATACCCTGATCATCATCCCCAATCAGAACCTCTTCCGGCTGGCCAATGAGAAGACGACCTTCACCGAGGCGTTCTCCCTCGCCGACGACGTCCTCTATCAGGGCGTCAAAGGGGTGACCGATCTCATGGTTCGTCCCGGCCTGATCAACCTCGATTTCGCCGATGTCCGCGCCGTGATGGACGAGATGGGCAAGGCAATGATGGGCACCGGCGAGTCCGAAGGCGAAGAGCGGGCGATCCAGGCGGCGGAGAAGGCGATCGCCAACCCGCTGCTCGACGAGATCTCGCTGCGCGGGGCCAAGGGCGTGCTGATCAACATCACCGGCGCCCACGATCTGACCCTATTCGAACTCGACGAGGCGGCGAACCGCATTCGCGAGGAGGTCGATCCCGATGCCAACATCATCGTCGGCTCGACGCTCGATGCCAGCATGGATGGGCGGATGCGTGTGTCCGTCGTGGCCACGGGCATCGATGCATCGGAAGACCTGCGCGACGTGCCGGTGCCCCGCCGCAGGATGGCCGACCCGCTAACCCTGCAGCAGGCCGCGCCCGAGGCGGAGGCTGCACCCCTGCCGGAGGCCGAGCCCGCCTTGCCCGAGGTCGCCGCCGCGGAGGCTGCGGGGGAAGAGCCCGGGCTGTTTGACGGCTACGCCGCCCAGGCGGAGGCCGAGGCGGAGCCGGAGGTCGCCGTGGCGCATGACGACCTGCCGCCGCCCGCCTATGTGCCGGAGCCTGCCCGGGCCACCCCGGCGCATCTGATGGAAGACAGCGCGCAGCCCGACTTCGTGGCGCCCAAGGCCCCGGCCCGCGGCGTGCCGACGCCCGAAGCGATGGCGCGCCTGCAGGCCGCCGTCGGCCGGACGCGGGCCGAGACGCCGGCATCCGTGCCTGCCGCGGCGCCCCAGGATGCGGCCCATGGCGGCGGCGGGCGCTTCGGCATCTCCTCGCTGATCAACCGGATGTCGGGGCAGGGCGGTGACGCCGTGCCCCGCGCGTCCAGCCGGGCCGAACCCGCCGCGGAGATGCGGACGGAGCCCAATCTGCGGGCGGCGCCCACCGCCCCCGCACCCGCGCCGACGCAGGCCACGGTGCCGGCAACGCCCCCGGCCCGCTACGAAGATGACGGAGAGGCAAGCCCTGAACAGGAGCGGATCGAGATCCCGGCATTCCTGCGCCGGCAAGCCAACTGACGATTTTTCTGCGCTGCGGCGTGACCAAGTTCCCTCGGAAAAGGCCGGCTCCGCCGGCCTTTTTCTTTTTTGCAACAAGGCATTATGCGATCACCGCCCTGTGACGGCGGTTTCTTGCCGATTGGGCGAAGCCACTATTTCATCCGGTTACAATGATTGAATTGAGAAGAATTGGCCGCATGCGTATCCAAAGATGGCGGTAGGACGGGAACGCCCGCCATATCGCGAGAGGTGCGGGGCCACATGGCCTCGTTGGGTGCAGCGCCCTGATCGGGAACCTGATGATCCCGTCCTGTTCGGCCTGAGGGGGCCGAAGCGGCATACCCTTCGTATGCGCGGGACAGGCGGCACTGCTGCGAGATTGAACGGAACGACGCCGGGCGCGAAACCGGCGAGGAACGGGGCGGGCCGGCGACGGCCCAGCACTCGGACGAACGGGGGCAACAGTGCAGACGACTTTGAAGAAATCTGTGACGCTTGCGGGCGTCGGCCTGCATTCGGGCCGCCCGACACGGGTGACGCTGTCGCCCGCTGCAGCCGAGTTCGGCGTGTGGTTTCGCCGCACCGACGCGGTGGATGGCGATCCGCTGATCCCGGCTCGCTGGGATCTGGTGGAGCAGGCGCCCCTGTGCACGCGGCTGGTCAACGCCGATGGCGTCACGGTACAGACGGTCGAACACATCATGGCAGCTTTGGCAGGCTGCGGCATTCACAACGCGATGGTCGAGGTCTCGGGCCCCGAAGTGCCCGTGCTCGACGGATCGTCCGCCCCCTTCGTAGAGGCCATCCTGGCCGCCGGGGTGCGCCGCCTCGACGCGCCCCTGCGGGCCCTGCGCGTTCTCAAGCCGGTTACGGTCGGTGGCACCGGGGGGGCGGAAGCGTCCCTGGTGCCCGCTGATAGCCTTTCGATCGCGTTCGAAATCGATTTCGACGATGCCGCCATCGGCCATCAGGCCCGACGGCTCGACATGGCCAACGGCGCCTTCGTGCGCGAGTTGTGCGACAGCCGCACCTTCTGTCGGCGGGCCGATGTGGAGCAGATGCGCAAGGCGGGCCTGGCCCTCGGCGGATCGCTGCGCAACGCGGTCGTCGTCGAAGGGGCCGATGTGCTGACGCCCGGCGGGATGCGGCACGCCGACGAGCCCGTGCGCCACAAGATGCTCGACGCGCTCGGCGATCTCGCGCTGGCGGGCGGCCCGATTCTCGGGGCGTACCGGGGGCTGCGCGCGGGCCACGCGCTGACGAATTCACTTCTGCGCGCGCTTTTTACCGAGCCCGGCGCCGTAGCATGGGTCACGTGCGACGAAACGATGCTGCGGCGCCTGCCGGGCATGGGCGTCAGCCTCGCAGACCTGCCTGCCGTGGCATAGGACGCGCAGGCGACCTCCGGGTTGAACACGGGCCGTTCAAGTGCGTTCCACCCGCAAATCTTCTATGCTAGGTCCTCGGAAACGGGCGGCGACGATGCTGCCAGGGTGACGGAGATCATGCGAGCAGGTCGCGGATTCTTTAAGACGGTACTGGCGGTTGCGGTCTGCGCGGCCGTTGCGGGCTGCGGCGGCGGGGACCGGGGCGGTTTCTTTGCGACGCGCGAAGCCCCGCTCGAGACGTTCACCGCCGAGCAGATCTACCGCAATGCGGAGCTGGAGTTGCAGCGCGGCCGCCCCGACGATGCCGCGGAGCTTTTCGGCGAGGTGGAGCGGCTTTATCCCTACTCGGAATGGGCGCAGCGCGCGCTGATCATGCAGGCCTTCGCCTTCCATTCGGACCGCGATTACGAGAACAGCCGCAGCGCGGCGCAGCGCTACATCGACTTCTATCCTGCCGATGAGGATGCGGCCTATGCGCAGTATCTTCTGGCACTGAGCTACTACGATCAGATCGACGAGGTCGGCCGCGACCAGGGTCTGACGTTCCAGGCGCTGCAGGCGCTGCGCACGGTGATTGAGCGCTATCCCGAGAGCGACTATGCCCGCTCGTCGATCCTGAAGTTCGACCTCGCATTCGATCACCTGGCCGCCAAGGAAATGGAGATCGGGCGGTACTACCTGCGCCGGAATCACTTTCCCGCGGCGATCAACCGGTTCCGCGTGGTGGTCGAGCAGTTCCAGACGACGACCCACACCGCCGAGGCGCTGCACCGGCTGGTCGAGGCGTATCTCTCGCTCGGGCTCGAAGCCGAGGCGCAGACCGCCGGCGCGATCCTTGCCTTCAACTTCGAAGACACCGAATGGTACGCGGCCTCCTACCGGCTGCTGGTGGAGCGGGGCCTGACGGCCGAGGCGCAGGGCGAGAGCTGGTTGGAGCGGATCTATCGTCAGACGATCGAAGGATCCTGGATCTAGGCGCCCGCCGGGCGTGCCGATGCGGCGCCAAGGCCCGCGCGGGACGTGGATGCGCGCAGAGGGCGCAGTCAGGGCGGAGGGCGCAGTCAGGGCGGGCCAAGCCTGTCTGGCGGCGCGGCGGAACACAGGGTAGACGACGCTCAGGATGCTGCGCGCGCTCGACATCAGGGACATGCTGATCATCGACCGGCTGGAGCTGGAGCTTCAGCCGGGCCTGAACGTGCTGACGGGGGAAACTGGCGCGGGCAAGTCGATCCTGCTGGATTGCCTCGGCTTCGTTCTGGGCTGGCGCGGGCGCGCGGAGCTGGTGCGCGCCGGACAGGCGCAGGGATCCGTCACGGCGTCATTCGATCTGGGCCCGGGCCACCCTGCGCGGGACGTGCTGGAGGCCGCGGGCCTGCCCGTGCGCGACGAGCTTATCCTGCGCCGCGTGAACACGGCGGACGGCCGGAAATCGGCCTGGGTGAACGACACGCGCGCCTCCGGCGAGGTGCTGCGCGCGCTCTCCGCGGCCCTGGTCGAGTTGCACGGGCAGCAGGATGACAAGGGGCTTCGGGCCGCGCCGGGCCATCGCGCGCTGCTCGATACCTATGCCGACGCCGATGGCCCGCGGGCCGCCGTGCGCCGCGCCTGGCGCGCCTGGCGCGACGCGCAAGCTTCCTTGGCGACGGCACGTACCCGGGTGGCGGCGCTGGCGGAGGAGGAGGAGTTTCTGCGCCACGCCGTCTCCGAGATAGACGCCCTGGCCCCCGTCGCCGGAGAGATGGCGGATCTGGAAGAGGCCCGCCGGCTGATGAAGGCCGCGCGGGATCTGGGCGAGACTGTCGCGGCTGCGCGCGCCGGGATCGGTGAGGACGCGGCCGGGCGGTTGCTGCGGGACGCGCTGCGCGGGCTCGAGGGGACGGCGGACCGCGCCGAGGGCGTCCTGGACGGCGCGCTCGACGCATTGGCCCGGGCCATCGATGCCCTCTCGGATGCCGAGCGCGAAGTCGACGCCGCGGCGGATCGGCTGACCTTCGATCCCGGGGCCCTGGAACGCACCGAGGACCGCTTTCACGCCCTGCGGGGCCTCGCGCGCAAGCATCAGGTGTCCGAGGACGAGCTTGCCGCTTTGGGCGAGCGCCTGCGCGGGGACTTGCGGGCCCTCGATGCCGGCGAGGCCGATCTGGCGGATCTGGAACGAGCCGCCGCGCAGGCCGAGCGGTCCTACGACGAAGCGTCGGAGGCGCTGACGGCGCTGCGGCGCAAGGCGGCGGACGCGCTGGACCGGGCGATGGCGACGGAACTCGCGCCGCTCAAGCTGGAACGCGCGGTGTTCACCACCGCGATCCGGCCCGATGCGGCAGGACCCGAGGGGCGGGACGCGGTCGAGTTCACGGTGGCGACCAACCCCGGCGCGCCCGCGGGGCCGCTGGGCAAGATCGCCTCGGGGGGCGAGCTGTCCCGCTTCCTGCTGGCGCTCAAGGTCTGTCTGCATGGCGGTGACGGCGGGCGCACGATGATCTTCGACGAGATCGATCGCGGCGTGGGCGGGGCTACGGCCGATGCGGTGGGCCGGCGCCTGGCGCGGCTTTCGGAGGAGGCGCAGGTGCTCGTCGTCACCCATTCTCCGCAGGTTGCGGCGCGCGGCCGCCACCATCTGAGGGTCGAAAAGGCCATCGCCGACGAAATGACCCTGTCGCGCGTCAGCGCCCTCGGCGCGGAAGACCGGGTGGACGAAGTCGCCCGGATGCTGGCGGGCGACGTCGTGACGGAGGAGGCGCGGGCGGCGGCGCGCGCGCTGCTGCGCCCCGCAAAAACGCTGTGAGACGGGCGGCGCCATCACCCTCGCGGGCGTCGAACCGCCCCCTGCCAAGAACGGACCTTGCATGCTGATCAGTATCTCTCACCGGTTCATCTTCGTCGCCAACTCCAAGTCGGCGTCATCCTCGGTGGAGACGGCGTTGCGCCCGTTTTGCGAGATCGAGCGTGGCGGCGCGCCAAATCGCAAACACATCGGGATGCCGGGCATCCTGAACGTGTATGACTTTCTGTTTCGGGAGGAGCGCCTGGCGCGGCACACGTTCTTTGCGTTCGGCGTCATGCGCGAGCCGTTGGATTGGATCGGCTCGTGGTATCGCTATCGTGCGGGAAACCGGAAACTGCCGACGGCCCTGCCGGCTGGGATGACGTTCGCGGAGTTCTGGGAGCGGCAGGATTGGACCTTCCGGGACCGGGCAGGGCAGAAGAACCTTCAGTCGCGCCGCTTTCTGGGGGCGGATGGCGAGCCGCTCGTCGACATGATCGTCCCCTACGACCGGGTCGCGGAGGACCTGAGCAAGATCGCGGATGCGATGGATCTTGACCTGAAGCTTCCCAGACGCAACCGCAGCCGGATCACGGAGCGGCCGAGCCTCATCCCGGACTTTCTGGAGTCCGATCTCCGGGCGCACTTCGCCGAGGATTACGCGCTCTATGATCGCCTCGACGCCGTCAACCGAACGGCCTGGGAGCGCTTGCAGGAAACCCGCGCCTACGCGGAGGCGTTCTAGGCCAGCCAGCTTTAACCCGAGCCGTTCGGCGCGACCGGGGGCACCAGCTTGCCCGGGTTGAGAATGCCCTTGGGATCGAGCGTGGTCTTCAGCGTGCCCATCACGTCCCACGCCGCTCCGTGCTCGGCCGCCATGTGCTTGAGCTTGCCGGACCCCACGCCGTGTTCGCCGGTGACGGTGCCGCCGAGCCGCAGCGCCGTCTCGGCCATGCGCCGCGCGAGGCCGAGCGCGATATCGCGCTCCTCCGCGCTGTCGGGGTCGATCAGGAGCGAGGCATGGACGTTGCCGTCGCCCACATGGCCGACGAGCGGCCCGGGGATCCCGGATTGGGCGATGTCCGCACGGGCCTCGGCGATCGCCTCGGCCATGCGAGAGATCGGGACGCACAGATCCGTGACAATCGCCCGGCATCCCGGCCGCAGCTTGAGCATGCTCCAATACGCGCGGTGGCGCATGCGCCATAGGCGGGTGCGCTCCTCGGCAAGCGCGGACCATGTGAAGGCGCTGGCGCCATGATCGGCGGCAATCTCGCCGAAGCGTTCGGCCTGCTCGGCCACGGCGTTCTCCGTTCCGTGGAACTCGACGAGCAGATGCGGTGCGTCCGGCAGCTCCATGCCCTCGGCGGCGTTGACCGCACGGATCGCATCGGCGTCGAGATACTCGATCCGTGCGGGCGCCAGGCCGTACTGAATAGCGGCGATCACCGCGTCGATGGCGCCGGCATCCTCGGCGAAGGCGCACGTGGCGGTTGCGGTGGCCTCCGGCTGTCCGTGCAGGCGCAGCGTCAGTTCGGTGATCAGGCCGAGGGTGCCCTCGGAGCCGACGAAGAGACCCGTCAGATCGTATCCGGCCGAGGATTTGCGCGCGCGCGAGCCGGTTCGGATCACCTCGCCGGAGGCCATCACGACCTCGAGCCCGAGCACCTGATCGCGCATGGTGCCATAGCGGACGGCGGTTGTCCCGGAAGCGCGGGTCGCAGCCATCCCACCGATCGAGGCATCGGCGCCGGGATCGACCGAGAACATCAGCCCGGTGGCCCGCAGCGCCTCGTTCAGGCCGGTCCGGGTGAGCCCCGGTTGCACGGTACAGTCCAGATCCTCGGTCGAGACCCGCAGCACCTTGTTCATCCTCGAGAAATCCATGACGACACCGCCCTCGGTCGCCAGCGCCTGCGCCTCCAGCGAGGTGCCCGCCCCCCATCCGACGATGGGGATGCCACGCGCGGCGCAGGCCCGCACGACGTCGGCCACCTCGGCCGTGCTTTCGGGATAGACGACCGCATCGGGCGGCGTCGGCGGAAAGTGGCTCTCCGAGGCGGCGTGGCCGTCGCGCTCGGCCCGCGAGGTCAGAAGGCGGGGGCCGAGCACGTCTTGCAAGTCCAGGAGGGTCTCTTGGGTCATTCGGGCGCTCCTTCGGCCGGGCAAGACGGAGACTAGCCCACGCGGCAGGAGGCCGGAAGGGCGCGCGGTGCCACCGCCGTTGCACCAACCCCCCGGTGCGACCGTGCGCCTTGGGCCGGTGTGTTGGCCACACTCGCTCTGCGTGCAAGAGTAGGGCTGGGGGAACATCGGGCCAACGCCGATAGGCCGCATGTGCCCGCCACCTGCAGGGCTTCCTGCGGGGGCGCCGGACGGGGCAATCGGGCGGGCGCCCACGGGATTCGGGGGCCTGCATCTCGGGTATGTGAGACAGGCCGCATGGGATCGCGCAGCGCGCATGGATTAGGGCAGTGAACGGTGTGAAAGACCAGGACGAAGCAGGCGGAAGCCAGGGTGGCAAGCCTGCGGAAGGTGCGGCGCCCCCGCCCCGCAAGGTGGGCGCGCTGACCCGGGGAGCGCGTCAGATCGCATCGACCCGGTCGCGCCGCCGGGAGATGCGGGTGCCGACGCCCGCCGATGGTCTTCGCGCGCTCGTCCGGGCCTGGGATACGATGATCCGCCGGGGTCCCTGGCAGATCCGGTTCTGGTTCATCGCGCTCGGGGTCGGCATCGCGGCGGGGTCCGCCGCCGTCCTGTTCCGCCTCGGGATCACGCTTCTGCAGGGCACGGTCTACGGCGCGACGGACATTCGCACGATCCATTCCTTCGCCTCGACGCTGCCGTGGTGGCATCTGGTGGCGATCCCCACCCTGGGCGGCCTGCTGGTGGGGGTGATCCTGCACCGCTTGACCGACGACGCGCGGGTGCGCTCGGTCGCCGACGTCATCGAAGGGGCGGCCCTGCACGATGGACGGGTGGAGCGGAAGGAAGGCGTGGCCTCGGCCGCGGCCTCGCTGATCACGCTATCGACCGGCGGATCGACCGGGCGGGAGGGGCCTGTCGTGCACATCGCGGCGATCCTGTCGTCCTGGGTCTCGGACAAGATCAAGGCAGATGGTATCACCGGGCGCGACCTGCTGGGCTGCGCCGTGGCCGCCGCGGTGTCGGCGAGCTTCAACGCGCCGATCGCCGGGACGATCTTCGCCCTCGAAGTGATCCTGCGGCACTATGCGGTGCACGCCTTTGCCCCCATCGTCATCGCCTCCGTCGCGGGGGCGGTCATCGCCCGGCTGGTGTTCGGCGATATCGCCGAGTTCGATGTTACCGGAGAGGAAAGCCTGACCTTCTATGTCGAGCTGCCGGCCTTCCTCCTCCTCGGTCTGGTCTGTGGGGTCGTCGCCGTCGCGATGATGCGCGCGATCTTCTGGACGGAAGAGGTGGGCAATGCCGTGGTCGCCCGCACGGGCATGCCGCGCTGGCTGCGCCCGGGGCTGGCCGGGGCCATGCTCGGGGTGATCGCGATCTGGTTTCCGCACATCATCGGCGTGGGATACGAGACGACCTCGGTCGCCCTGATGGGGGGGCTCGGGTTTGCCGAGGCGGTGCTGTTCGTCGCCGTGAAGGTGACGGCGGTCGCCATCACGATGGGGGGGCGCATGGGCGGCGGCGTCTTCTCGCCCTCGCTGATGATCGGGGCGCTGACGGGCCTGGCATTCGGTTTGGTGGCGGTCGGGCTCTTTCCTGACTTCTCCTCGTCGCAGACGCTTTATGCGCTCGCGGGGATGGGCGCGCTGGCGGCGGCGGTGCTCGGCGCGCCGATCTCGACCACGCTGATCGTGTTCGAGCTGACGGGCGACTGGCAGACCGGTCTGGCGGTGATGGTGGCGGTGTCCACCTCCACGGCGATTGCCAGCAAAGCGGTGGACCGCTCGTTCTTCCTGACGCAGTTGGAGCGGCGCGGAGTGCGGCTGGCGGCCGGGCCGCAGGAATACCTGTTGTCGCTGCATTCGGCCGCGGTGCTGATGCGCGGCAAGGACAGCCCGCGCGCGGCCTCGGAAGCGGCCTGCCTTGCGCTGATCGAACAGGGGATCTGGCTTGAGCCCGAAGACACGCTGGAAGTGGCGATGCCGATCTTCGACCGCGAGGGCCACGCGTTTCTGCCGGTCATGTCCCGCGCGCGGGGCGAGGGCGAGCCAGAGTTGCTCGGGGCCGTGTTCCGTGTCGACGCCCTGTCGGCCTTCAACCGGGCGCTGGCGGAGACGGCGCGGGAGGAGCATTCCTGAGCGGAGCGGTCCCTTGCGGAGCCCTACCTTGCCTTTTCATCTGGCAACGGGCCGCAACCTGACATGCCCCAGCTCGAGCTGTTTCGGCTCAAACGGCCCCGGCAGTTGGGGCCCAGTGCCAACCAACTCGCCTTTCCGATGACAGACCCGGGCCGGGCTTTCTCGTCCAGCCACATGCCTCTCCCCGTTCTTTGGAGCTTGAGGGAGAACGGGCGTGCGGGCCTCCGGGCGATGCCGGCCGGCGTGGCTGTGCCATTGCGCCTGTGCCGCGCAACCGAGGCCCCCGGCACCCGAGCATCCCCGCTGCCTCCTCGGAACCGACGGCGCGTCGAGGCGTCTCCAGGGAACGGTACGGCCCCCAGGGCGGCTCGCAGCCCGGCTTAGATCTGTTCGACGGTGATCAGGTCGGTTCCGGTGTAGAACGCCAGGTAATCCTTGATCCGGGCCACGGCGTCGTTCGGCGCCTCATAGGACCACGCCGCATCGGGGATGTTGCGGCTCTTGGTGACGATGGCGAAATGGGTCGCCTCGCCGATATGGGGGCTCGTACTGGTGCGGCTGCCCCGCTCCAGAAACGCCATGGCCACGTCCTGGCGCGGAAAGTAGATCACCGGCGCATAATCGCCTTCGGTCAGTTCCAGCGCGTCGTAGGTTTCGCCGATCACCGCGCCCCCGGCACGGATCGTCCACTTGCCGCCGGCTTTCGCGATCTTGATGTGGTCTGCCATGCTGCCCCTCCTTCGTGATGGTTCTGGTTGCGCGCCTTGCTCTTGGCGGCGCGGCGTGACGGTTTTGTGTCAGCCGCCCGGGCGGCCTCCGCGCTATTCGCGGTTGTCTTCGAGCGGCGATGTCGCCGCGGCGAGCCACGCGGCCGTTTCGGCGTCCAGCTCCGGGCCGACGCGGGCGGCGACCTCGGCATGATAGCTGTCGAGCCAGGCGCGCTCGGTCGCGTCGAGCAGCGACGGCGCAATCAGGCGTTTGTCGATCGGAACCCAGGTGAGCGTCTCGAAGCAGAGCATCGGACGGGCATCGCCGCCCTTCAGCTCCGGCGCCGTCACGACATGCACGAGGTTCTCGATCCGGATACCCCAGGCGCCTTCCAGATAGTAGCCCGGTTCGTTCGACAGGATCATGCCCGGCTCCAGCGGCACATCGGAGACCCGGCTCAGCCGCTGGGGCCCTTCGTGGACGCAGAGCGCGGCCCCGACGCCGTGCCCGGTGCCGTGATCGTAGTCCTGACCCGCCTCCCACAGGCTCCGCCGCGCCAGCACATCGAGGTCGCGCCCGGCAAGGCCCACGGGCCAGCGCGCGCGGCTGACCGCGATCATGCCTTTCAGCACCCGGGTGAACGCGTCCCGCTGGGCGTCGGTGACAGGCCCGGTGGCCACGGTGCGGGTGACATCCGTCGTACCGTCTGTGTACTGGCCGCCGGAATCGACAAGCACCAGATCCCCCGGCGCGATCCCGGCATTCGTCGCCTCTGTCACGCGGTAGTGGACGATGGCGCCGTGCGGGCCGGCCCCGCAGATCGTGTCGAAACTGATCTCGTTCAGCTCCGGCGCCTTGCGGCGTTCCTCTTCCAGCCGCCGGACCGTATCGATCTCCGTCAGGGCGCCCTTCGGGGCCTCGCCGTCGAACCACGCAAGGAACCGGCACATGGCGGCGGCATCGCGCAGATGCGCCGCCTCCATCCCGGCGATCTCGGCGTCCGTCTTGCGGGATTTGGGCATCACGCAGGGGTCCCTGCCGACGACGGTCCGCGCCAGGGCGCGCTTCACGGCAACGGGGCAGGAGGCGCGGTCGATCCGGGTATCTGCAGTGAACTCGGATAGGCGCGTCTCAAACGCGTCCAGCGGATGCAGCGCCACCTCCGGGCCGAGATGGGCGCGCACCTCGTCGGTGAGCTTTGCGGGGTCGACAAAAAGATCGACCCCGCCGCCCTCGTTCAGGATCGCGCAGGCCTGCGGGATCGGATTGCACCGGATGTCGGACCCGCGGACGTTCAGCAGCCAGGCCACGCTGTCCGGCAAAGTGATGATCGCGGCGGCATGCCCTTCATGGGCGAGCTCCTGGGCCAGCGCCGCGCGCTTCTCTGCGTGGCTCCGCCCGGCCAGCGCGTCCGGGTGGATGCGCAAGGGGGCGGCGGGGGCGAGGGGCTGATCCTCCCATATCCGGTCGATCAGGTTGGGCACGGCGCGATAGCTCAGCCCGTGGCGTTCGCCCTTTTCCTGCAGTTCTTCGATCTCGGTCACAGGGTGCAGCCAAGGGTCGTAGCCGATGACACCCCCGCCGGAAAGCTGCTGCGACAGCCAATCCGCGAGCTTCGTCTTGGGCCAGGGCACCAGGGTGAAGGCCCCGGTGTCGACCTGCGCCCGGGATTGCAGCGTGTAGCGGCCATCGGTGAAGAGGCCCGCGACGTCGGCCAGAACGGCGGCAAAGCCTGCCGACCCGGTGAAGCCTGTCAGCCAGGCGAGGCGCTCGTCACGCGGGGCGACATACTCGCCCTGAAACATGTCCGCCCGCGGCACCAAAAAGCCGTCGATCCCCTCGGCGGCCATCTCGGCGCGCAAGGCGGTCAGGCGTGGCGGGCCCTGATCGGGGTGCGAGGTCGTCTCAAAGGTCTGGAACATCACCGGGCCGCCCGTGCACTGTGGAAGGAGGAGCGCTGGGGCATCGCCAGACCGGCGAAGCGCGCCCGGGCGCGGGGATCGCGGTCGAACAGGGCCGCCAGCTGCTCGGTCATGGCGCCGGCAAGCTGCTCGACATCCGTGATTGTGACGGCCCGGTCATAGTACCGCGTCACGTCGTGCCCGATGCCGATGGCGATCAGTTCGACCAGCTTCTTGCGTTCAATCATCCCGATCACATCGCGGAGATGCTTTTCCAGATAATTCGAAGGGTTGACGGACAAAGTTGAGTCGTCCACCGGGGCGCCGTCCGAGATCACCATCAGGATTTTGCGCGACTCGGCCCGGCACGCCACGCGGCGGTGCGCCCATTCGAGCGCTTCGCCGTCGATGTTCTCCTTCAACAGGCCCTCCTTCATCATCAGGCCGAGATTGTCGCGTGACCGCCGCCACGGCGCGTCGGCCGATTTGTAGACGATGTGGCGCAGATCGTTCAGCCGGCCCGGCGTAGCGGGGCGCCCGTCGGCGAGCCAGCGCTCCCGGGCCTGCCCGCCCTTCCAGGCCCGGGTGGTGAAGCCCAGGATCTCGACCTTCACGGCACAGCGTTCAAGCGTCCGGGCCAGAACATCGGCACAGATCGCCGCGATGGAAATCGGGCGCCCGCGCATGGAGCCGGAATTGTCGAGGAGCAGCGTCACCACCGTGTCGCGAAACTCGGTGTCCTTCTCGACCTTGAAGGAAAGCGGCGTCGTGGGGTTGGCGACCACACGCGCCAGCCGCCCCGCATCGAGGATGCCCTCCTCGCGGTCGAACTCCCAACTGCGGTTCTGCTGCGCCTGCAGGCGCCGCTGGAGCTTGTTGGCCAGCCGCGACACCGCGCCCTTCAGCGGTTCGAGCTGCTGATCGAGATAGGCCCGCAGGCGTTCGAGTTCGGCGGGATCGGCAAGATCGGCGGCGTGGATCTCTTCGTCGAACTCGTCGCAATAGACGGCATAGCTAGGGTCGGCTTCGGAATGGGGTGCGGGCGGCGGTGGCTCCAGGGGCGCTTCGCCATCCGGCAGGTCTTCGTCGTCCGACAGATCGGCCTCGGCCGCCTCATCCATCGAAACCTGTGCTTCAGCCGGATCGTCCTGGGTTTCCTGCTCCTGTTCGGGGGCGGCATCGGCGTTGTCCTCGCCGTCCTGCTCGTCCTCGCCGTCCTGCGGGCTCTCCTCTTCCTCGGTGGAGGCTTCCTCGGGCGCGTCCTCGTCGTCGATCTCGTCGGGATCGTCGCCAAGCTGGTCGCCGTATCCGAGATCGTCGATGATCTGGCGCGCCATTTTGGCGAACGCGGTCTGATCGGTCAGGCAATCCTCAAGCGCGGGCAGCGTTTCAGCGGCGGAGCCCTCCAGGTGTTCGCGCCAGAGGTCCAGCACGTTCTGCGCCCCGTCGGGCAGGGTGCGGCCGGTTGCAAGCTGACGGATCAGGTACCCGGCTGCCACTGCCAGCGGCGCTTCCGTCGCCGTGTCGATGCGGGCATAGCCGCGGCGCTCCGCCTCGGTCGCGATCTTGGCGTCGATATTGCCGGCCGTGCCGGGCATTGCCCGGGCACCCACGGCTTCGCAGCGGGCCGTCTCCATCGCCTCGTAGAGATCGCGGGCCACCTGGCCCTGCGGGGCATAGCGGGCCGCAACGCTCTCGTCATGGAACTTGCGCCGCAGCGCGAAGGCGTCTGCCGTGCCGCGCGCGATCAGCACCTCTTCGGGCGTCATGCGGCGCGAGACCTGCGGCAGGCGCATTTGGTCGGCGGTCATGCCCGGCGGGTCGACCGAATAGGTGACCCCAAGCTCGGGATCGTCGGCCATCACCCGCGTTGCTTCGGCCAGTGCCTTCTTGAACGGCTCGGAAGGATTGTCGTTGTCGCGTCGCATGCGCCCCACCTTGATTAGAGCCACAATCTAGGCTGCGCGGGCAGGGAGCGCCATGGGGCACGCGGCGAAAGTGGGGGTAGGACGCTGCCAGGTCCGGCCCCAGTCAGGGGATAGTCTAGCCCCATACGCCAGCCGATGACGTTGGTGATGGCACGATAACCCAGCTCACTATTGTTGGTTCTGCCCTGC
>JBCDGG010000038.1:0-35108 GCA_038757905.1 Pseudomonadota bacterium
CAGGTCAGGTCAGGCGGATCTCGAACCGGCAGGCGGGGGCGCCCATGGCGCAGCAGGCCACCTCGGTCACGGACGATTCTGGGCTCACCAGAACGCGAAACAGCCGTTCGAACACGGCCGCGTGCCAATGGCAGAGCGGCACGCGGCTGCGCTCTCCGCGCACCACGGGATTGTCGTGCAGGGCGAAGACGAGCGGTGCGGACCCGACATGCTCGAACCGGCCGGAACCCGCGAACGTCCAGGCGTGGCGCGTGATCGCGCGCGTCAGAAGCGGTGCGGCGAACCGCGCCGGCAGCGCGCGCAAGACGAGTTGGGCGAGCTTGGGGATCCGCCGGGCGAGGATGTAATCGGCCGTGGCACGACCAGCCGCGCTGGCGATCAGGGGCGCTTCGTGCGGCATGCGCCTCCGTACGACCTGATGCAGCGCTGCGGCCGGGCCTTCGGGGATCATCCCCGACCCGTCGGGCAGATCCACGATGCCAGCCTCGGCGCAGAGCGCGCGGCGGATGTCGGGACCGGTATAGGCGTCCAGCGCCGGGAGCATCTGGAGGATCGTGTTGGGTCCGATGAGCGCGCCCGATGCCGGCTGATCCTTGTCCATGTCCCCCTGCCCTCCATGGAGAACCATATCAGACGCGCTCCATCTCGTCGTCCGTCATCCGCTCGGTGCCGCCGCCGCAGGCCGATACCTGCGCGCCGTTGGGCATCTTGAAGGCGGCGTTGCGCTCCTGCGCCCGCGCCTTACCCTGGGCGCGGATCGCCTCGCGCCGCTCCGCGGCCCGCGCGGCGCGGTCGGCGGCGGCTTCCCAGTCCTCCACCTGCGCCTCGGCCAGTTCGCGGCTCATGTCGAAGTCGAAATGCACGCGATCCTTCGATTGCGGACCCCAGTAGTTGTTCTTGCCGAGATCGTAGAAGGAGCGCTGCACCCCGGCCTTCAGGAAGGCTTGCAGGCAGCCCAGAAGATATCGACGCCGGAAGCCGGTGCCCCGCCAGGGATAGTGAAACAGAGCCTTGCGGGAATAGAACCGGCGGTAATTGTGCATCACCCGGTCCAGAAGCGTCGCGCGGTCCATCGCGGCGGGCTTCATGATCGGGTTGACGAAGTTGTAGCGCGAGAAGTCGAACACCTCGACCTGATCCTTCATCTCCTGGAAGAGCGGCGTGAAGGGCCAGGGCGTGTACATCGCCCAGTTGGCCAGATCGGGCTGCCATTCCCAGCAGAGCTGGAACGTCTCTTCCAGCGTCTCGGGCGTTTCGTTGTCGAGCCCGACGATGAACTGTGCCTCGGTGAGGATGTCGGCCTTGCGGCACAGCTCGATGGCGCGGCGGTTATCCTCGACCTTGGTTTCCTTGTTGAACTGGTCGAGCTTCATCTGCGCCGCGGCTTCGGTGCCGAGCGAGATGTGGACGAGCCCCGCCTTGCGGTAGAACGGCAGCAGTTCCGCATCGCGCAAAATGTCGGTGACGCGGGTGTTGATGCCCCATTTCACCCTGCCGGGCAGGCCACGGTCGATCAGCTCCTGACAGAACTGGATGAACTTCTTGCGATTGATCGTCGGCTCCTCATCGGCGAGGATGAAGAACCCGACATCCTGTTCCTCCACCAGACGCTCGATCTCGTCGACGACCTTCTTGGGATCGCGCACGCGATAGTCGCGCCAGAATTTCCATTGCGAGCAGAAGGAACAGGTGAACGGACATCCGCGCGCCATGTTGGGGATCGCCACGCGGGTGTTCAGGGGAATGTAGGTGTACTTCTGCCATTCGAGGATCGTCCAATCCGGGTCAAGCGCGTCGAGGTTCTTCACCGTGCTTGCGGCCGGTGTGGCGACGATCTCGTCCCCGTCCCGGAAGGCGAGGCCCTTGATGCGGCGCCGGTCTTCAAGCCAGCGCCCGGCGCGGATGGCATTGAAGAGATTGACGACGATCTCCTCGCCCTCCCCGCGCACGATGCAGTCGACCCACGGCGCCTCGGACAGGACTTGCTTGTACATGAACGTGGCATGCACCCCGCCGAGGACGCCCACGGCGTTGGGCACGATTTCCTTGGCCATCTTGAGGCAGTGTTCGGCGGCGTAGATCGACGGGGTGATCGACGTCACGCCCACGACATCGGGCTGGATCTCCGCCATTTTGACGCGAATCTCGCCCTCGGACAGGTTGTTGGTCATCGCGTCGACGAAGTGGATATCGTCGAACCCCGCTTGCCGGAGCGCGCCCGTGAGGTAGGCCACCCATGCGGGCGGCCAGTTTCCGGCGATCTCGGCGCCGCCAGAACGATAATTCGGATGAATGAACAGGATGCGCATCGGACTCCCTCGGACTATTTGGGAGAACTTGACACATCCAGTGTCAGTTTAAATTGACATAGGTCATAATCGCGCACCCTCAGTGCCGATGGGAATCGGTCTGCTGCGCCGGGTCACCAGACCTAAGGGCAAAAAAAAGGGCCGGGCGCTTGAAGCACCCGGCCCGAACAGAGGCCGCACGAGGGCCTGCGGCCCGAGGGAACACCTCTCAGCGGTTAAAGGGCGCCGACGAGCAACACCCCAAACGCCATGCCCGACACCATCCCGGACAACAGAAGAAACCGAACCATCACCATGCCAATCCCCTGGCCTACCAACACCGTTACCACGCCCTTAGTGTAAGCGAAAAATCGCCGATCTCAAAGCACGATTGCGCGAACTCTTGCTTCAAACGGTTGGCGGAAGCCCCAAATGGTTAACGCCATGGCATTATTTCTCGTCAGATATGGCCCGGAATTGGCCCGCGACGCCGCGCGAAAGCAAAGCGAGGGACATTATGTGGAGCACTCTGCTTAACAGCCTTTTGTCAAGCCTCATCCGAACGGGGCGACTCACAATCTCCGGCCCCGGCACGATGGGCGCACGCAGCTTCGGACAGGCCGACGCGGGCGCCCCTGACATTTCGGTCGAATTGCGCAATCCGGCGACGCCCGGCCGGCTGGTCCGCATGCCGGAGCTCGCCCTGGGCGAGGCCTATGTCGAAGGCGATCTGGTGATCGAGGGCGACGACCTGCACGGCCTGTTCGAGTTGCTCCTGCGTAACCGGATGGACGGCACCTCGCACCCCGCCCTGACGGCGCAGAACACGTTCCTGACCGCCGCCAAAGGATTCATGCAGCGCAACCACCTCTATCGTGCGCGGCAGAACGTGGCGCATCACTACGATCTCTCGGGCGATTTGTACGATCTGTTCCTGGACGAGGATCGCCAATACTCCTGCGCCTATTTCTCGGATCCCGGCATGTCCCTCGACCAGGCGCAGGCGGCCAAGAAACATCACATCGCCCGCAAGCTGTTGCTGCGCCCCGGCATGCGCGTGCTGGATATCGGCTGCGGCTGGGGCGGCATGGCGCTGACGCTCGCACGGGATTACGGGGTCGAAGTGCTGGGGGTGACGCTGTCGCGCGAGCAACATGCCCAGGCCACCGCCCGGGCGGAGAAAGCGGGCCTGACGGACCGCGTATCGTTCCGGCTGCAGGACTACAGACGCGTCCGCGAGACGTTCGACCGGGTCGTCTCCGTCGGCATGTTCGAGCATGTCGGCGCGCCGAACTACGAAGAATACTTCGATACGGTGCGCGCGCGCCTCAGCGAGGACGGGATCGCGCTGATCCATACGATCGGGCGAGGCGACGGGCCCGGCGTCACCTCGCCTTGGATCAACAAGTACATCTTCCCTGGTGGATACATTCCGGCACTGTCGGAGATCATGCCGACGGTGGAGCGCACCCGCATGTGGCCCGCCGATATTGAGGTGTGGCGCCTGCACTATGCCCAGACCCTGCGCCATTGGCACGATCGGTTCTGCGCCAATATCGACCGCGCGCGCGCGCTTTATGACGAGCGGTTTTGCCGGATGTGGCGCTACTATCTGGTGGCGTCGGAGCAATCCTTCCGCTTCCATCGCCACGTGGTGTATCAGCTCCAGCTGGCGCGGCGGGTGGACGCCGTCCCGCTGACGCGCGACTACCTGTACACACCTTCGGACCGGGAGCGTTTGGCCGCGGAATAGCGTCCGGCCAGCGCGCTCTCCGTGCGCTCACCGGTGGCGTCTCGGGCTAGGGGCAGCCCTGCATCTGGTCGAGATACTCTCGCAGTCTGACGCGCAAATGGGGCACTGCACGGTCGAACCCGGCGTAGTGTGACGCACGCTGCCAACGCCAGGATTGCCCCTCTGCCCCGAGCCGGATCGACGAAAGCGCAGCGCGGGGCGGTATGGCCACGAAGAACCACGTCTGCCCTTGTCCGGCGAGCACGCCCGCGTAGCAGCGTCGCCAAACGAGATAGGCCGGGCACAGGGGTACGGACAGCTCTTCCAACGTCTCGCGCATGATGCACTCCACCGGGGTTTCCGCGCCTTCGCGGCCACCGCCGGGAAGGTCCCACCGGTTGGGGAACGGGATATCGGCGCGATTGTCCCGGAGCAGCGTCAGCACCTGCCCGGCCTGCAGGATCGCAACCTTGGCCCCGCTGAACTCCGTCATCTGGCCTCCGGTCCTACACCGCAGGGTCATGGCAGGCGCCTGGGGTTGTCGGCCCATGGCCGCGGGACTATACCACGCCCATGAGACCCCGGGCCGATTTCCGCACGATTATGCGCCCGGCGCCCTGACGGCCTGCGGGCCGGTCGGGCGTCGGGCCAAGGCGCCTGCAGGGTTTGCGCGCCGCCTTCTTCCGGCACTCTCCACGATAGTTCAAGGATCGCAGCCCATGTGCGCCGATACCACCGCCCCGACCGAGACAGAAACGCCCGATTACAAAGACACGCTGTTCCTTCCGCGCACGAGCTTTCCCATGCGGGCAGGCTTGCCCAAACGCGAGCCGGGTTGGCTGGCCCGCTGGGAGGAGATCGGCGTCTACGACCGGTTGCGCGACAAGGCCGCCGCCGCGCCGGACGCGCGCACGGCGTTCACGCTGCATGACGGCCCGCCCTATGCCAATGGCCACCTGCATATCGGCCACGCCCTGAACAAGGTTCTGAAGGACATGGTGGTGCGGTCGCAGCAAATGATGGGGCGCGATGCGCGCTACATCCCGGGCTGGGATTGTCATGGTCTGCCTATCGAATGGAAGATCGAGGAGCAGTACCGCGCCAAGGGAAAGAACAAGGACGAGGTGCCGCTTCTGGAGCTGCGTCGTGAATGCCGGACCTTCGCCGAAGGCTGGATCGACGTACAGCGCAGCGAGTTCAAGCGCCTTGGCGTCACCGGGGCCTGGGAAGCCCCTTATCTCACCATGGATTACCATGCCGAGGCCGTGATCGCGTCGGAGTTCATGACGTTCCTGATGAACGGCACGCTCTATCAGGGCTCGAAGCCGGTCATGTGGTCGGTCGTGGAGAAGACCGCCCTCGCGGAGGCGGAGGTGGAGTACCACGAGCATCAGAGCCACACGATCTGGGTGAAGTTCCCGGTGATCCGCGCGGTGGATGCCACCGGCGCGCGCTCGGATCTGCGCGGCGCGCAGGTGGTGATCTGGACGACGACGCCCTGGACGATCCCGCAGAACCGGGCCGTCGCGTTCAACCCGGACCTCTCCTACGGACTCTATGAGGTGACCGCGACGCCGGAGGAATGCTGGGCGTCCGTGGGCGACCGATACCTGCTGGCCGACAACCTCGCGACGGACGTCCTGACCAAGGCGCGCCTTGAGCCCGGTCAGTGGCAGCGCGTCTCCGACGTCTCGGCCGCGCAGCTCGATCTGCTGGTCTGCGCGCATCCGTTCCGCGGAGTCGAAGGCGGCGCGGGGGAATGGGACTATGACGTGCCCATGCTGCCGGGCGACCACGTCACCGACGAAGCCGGGACCGGGTTCGTGCACACCGCGCCGTCCCACGGGGCGGACGACTACATCCTGGGCGTGCGGCACGGCCTGCCGATGACGTATAATGTGCTGGAGGACGGCACCTACCGCGCCGACCTGCCTCTGTTCGGCGGCGCGCAGATCTTCAACCACAAGGGCAAGGAAGGCGACGCCAACAAGCAGGTGATCGACGCGCTGGTGACGACCGGCGCCCTGATCGCGCGCGGCCGCATGAAGCACTCCTACCCGCATTCCTGGCGCTCCAAGGCGCCACTGATCTTCCGCAACACGCCGCAATGGTTCGCCGCGATCGACCGGAAGCTCGAAGATGGCATGGGCACCTACGGTGACACGATCCGCGAGCGGGCGCTGCGCTCCATCGACGAGCTGGTGACCTGGACACCACCCACCGGGCGCAACCGGCTGCATTCGATGATCGAGGCGCGGCCCGATTGGGTGCTCTCTCGCCAGCGCGCCTGGGGCGTGCCGCTCACCTGCTTCGTCAAGAAGGGCGCCCGCCCGGACGACCCCGACTTTCTGCTGCGCGACCCGGGCGTCAATGCCCGGATCATCGCCGCGTTCGAGGCCGAAGGCGCGGATGCCTGGTACGAAGAAGGCGCCAAGGCGCGGTTTCTCGGCAACGATCACGACCCCGAGGCCTACGAGCAGGTCTTCGATATCCTCGATGTGTGGTTCGACAGCGGCTCCACCCATGCCTTCGTGCTGCGCGACCGCGACGACGGATCGGACGACGGCCTGGCGGATCTGTATCTGGAGGGCACCGATCAGCACCGCGGCTGGTTCCACTCCTCGATGCTGCAAGCCTGCGGCACGCGCGGCCGCGCGCCCTACCGGGGTGTTCTGACCCATGGCTTCACGCTCGACGAGAAGGGCGAGAAGATGTCGAAGTCCAAGGGCAACACGATCGTGCCCGAGGAGGTCGTCAAGCAATACGGCGCCGATATCCTGCGGCTCTGGGTGGCCCAGACCGACTATACCGCCGATCAGCGGATCGGGCCCGAGATCCTGAAAGGCGTGGCCGACAGCTACCGCCGCCTACGCAACACGATGCGCTTCCTGCTCGGCTCGCTCGCCGACTATGACCCCGCCGATGCCGTGCCCGTCGCCGACATGCCGGAACTGGAGCAGTTCGTGCTCCACCGCGTTGCCGAGATCGACAAGGAGGTGCGCGCGAGATACGCCGTCTACGACTTCCAGGGTGTCTGGCAGAGCGTCTTCACCTTCGCGACGGTGAGCCTGTCCTCCTACTATTTCGATGTCCGGAAGGATGCGCTCTATTGCGATGGCGTCGACAGCCTCAGACGGCGCGCCGCGCTCACGGTGCTCGATAGTCTCTACCACCGGCTGGTGACCTGGCTTGCGCCGATCCTCGTCTTCACGATGGAGGAGGTCTGGCTGGAGCGGTTCCCTGGCGACGGCGCCTCGGTGCATCTGCAGGACATGCCGGAGACACCGTCGGACTGGCTCAATCCGGAGCTGTTCGCCAAGGCCGAGCAGCTGCGCGACGTGCGCCGTGTGGTCACGGGCGCGCTGGAGATCGAGCGCCAGGAAGGGCGCATCGGGGCCTCGCTCGAAGCCGCGCCGCATGTCTATGTCACGCCTGAGAAGGCGGCGCTGATCGACAGGGAGAGCTTCGCCGATCTCTGCATCACGTCCGACGTTCAGATCTCGACCGAACCCGCACCGCAGGAGGCGTTCACGCTGTCGGACGTGCCGGATGTGGCCGTTGTCTTTGCGCGCGCCGAGGGCACCAAGTGCCAGCGCTGCTGGAAGGTGCTGCCCGACGTGGGCGCGCATACGCATCCGGCCACCTGCGCACGCTGCAACGCCGTGCTCGGCTAGGCGCGGAGCGGCCGCGCCTGTGACCAAGATCTTCGGCATCGGCCTGTCCAAAACCGGGACAACGTCGCTCTACGCGGCGTTGGCCCAGCTTGGCTTCCGCTCGATCACTTATCGGCACATGCGCCAGATCGGCGTGGCGGACTGGTTCGAAGGGCGCTTCGTAACCGACTATCTCGACGGGATCGACGCCGCGACGGACCTGCCCGTGGCCACCTACTTCCGCGAGTTGGATGCCCGCTATCCCGGCTCGAAATTCGTGCTGACGGTGCGCGAGGTCGAGCCGTGGCTCGTGAGCATTCAGCGCCAGTTCGGGGCGTCGGAGAAACGCGGGCCGCCGCGCCCCTTCGCGCGGGACGTGCGCCTTGCAACCTACGGGGCCTCGATCTTCAACGAGGCCCGGTTTCGCCGCGTCGCGGCCGAGCATATGGCCGGGGTTCGAGCGCATTTCGCGGACCGTCCCGATCAGCTTCTGGTTCTGAACCTGTTCAACGGGGAAGGATGGGCCGAGCTTTGCCCGTTCCTTGGCGTCGAAATGCCGGACGGCACCCCATTTCCCAACGTCAAACCCGGATACGAAGCCTATCCGGACCCGGAGACCCGATTCTCCGCCTATCCCTATCCGGCCAAACGCGCGGGACGCGCGCCGGGCAGAGCGCGCGGTGCCGTGGCCGATGCCGGCAAGCCGGGCCGCCCCGCAACGGGGATAGCGGATGTGGCGGTGCGCGACGCCCTGAGGCAGTTTCTGGCCCAACGCAGCACCGGCACCTTCTGCCCCTCCGAGATCGCAAGGCACCTGGCGCCGGACGATTGGCGCCCGCTGATGCCGGTTGTGCGCCGGCACGCAGCGAAACTGCAGGATGCGGGCGAGTTGCAGACCTACCAGAAGGGCGCACCAGTGGATCCGCGCGACGCGCGCGGCCCCATCCGGCTGGGCCGGCCGTCACCGGCACAGCGGAGCTAGCGCTTCGGCACCACCAGATTTCTGCGAGAGCGCCCATGGCCGGTCGTGTGCGCCTGTGCGGCCTAAGGTGAGGCCGGGCGGCGTTCAGGCAGCAATTGCTGCGCGATCCCGGCGCCAAGCAGGTAGGCGGACGTTACCACCAGTCCCCATTGGGCCCAGCTGTCAGGGTCGAACTCCACCCAGGCGGCCCAGGCGGCAAAGACCGTCCACGCCATCACCATGGGAAGCGACAGCGCCCGCCAGCGCCGCGTCCGTACCGGATGCACGAACTTCAATTCGGTGAACATCGCTGCGGCAAGCACCACCACCAGCGCGAGCGACACCAGCGGCGGTGGCGACACCGCGAAGATCACGATCACCACCATGTTCCAGCAGCCGGGGAAGCCGCTGAAGGAATTGTCCTTCGTCTTCATCCGTGTATCGGCGAAGTAGATCGCCGAGGTGAACACGATCGCCAGAAGCGCCAGCCATCCCGGCCACCCGGGCAGCAGATCGGATTGAAAGAGCGCATAGGCCGGGATGAAGACGTAGGTCAGATAGTCGATGATCAGGTCGAGCAGAACGCCATCGACCTGCGGGGCATTCTCGTTGACGCCGAACCGGCGCGCCAGCGGTCCGTCGATCCCGTCCACGGCGAAGGCCACCACCAACCACACGAACATCATCGGCCAGTCGCCATGGCTGGCTTCCAGCATGGCCAACATGGCGAAAACGGCGCCCGTTGCCGTAAGAAGATGGACGGAATACGCGCGAAGGTGCGGTGTCATGCACGTGTCATGACCGATGATGGCCTTGGGTGCAAATGTTCCGTGGACCCGCAAGAGCCGCTCCGCGGGCGCGGAACCCGCCTTTCCCGCAGCGAAATCAACGTGTAGCCCCGCAACCGTGCGGGCTCACGCCTTGGGGTGCGCGGCCGCGTAGACTTCCATCAGCCGGGCCGTGTCGACGGCGGTGTAGCCCTCCGTCGTCGAGAGGGAGGCATGCCCCATAAGCTCTTGAATCGCGCGCAGATCGCCGCCCGCATGCAGAAGGTGCGTGGCAAAGGAGTGGCGCAGGGCGTGCGGCGTGGCGGAGGCCGGCAGGCCCAGCTGGTGGCGCGCCTGCTCGGTCAGTCGCCGCACGAGCCGGGCATTAAGCGCCCCGCCCCGCGCGCCGCGAAAGAGCGGCGCCTCCGGGGCTGCCGGATAGGGGCATACGCCCAGATAGCGCTCCAGAGCATCCCGCGCCGGCGCAATCAGGGGCACGACGCGTTCCTTGTCGCCCTTTCCCCTGATCCGCAGGCTGGTGCCTAAGGGCAGCGCGGCGCCTGTCAGCCCGAGCGCTTCGGACACCCGCAACCCGCAGCCGTAGAGAAGCATCAGGACCGCTGTGTCCCGGGCCGCGATCCAGGGTTGCGCGGCATTGTCCGGTGCGGTCTCGATCAGGGCACGGGCCGCATCTTCGCTCAGCGGCCGGGGCAGCTTGCGTTGGACGCGCGGCGCCCGCGTGGCAAGGATCGCCGTCACCTCGACCCCGTCGCGATCCGCAAGCCAGCGGGCAAAGCTCTTGACGGCCGACAGCGCCCGGGCCAGCGAGCGCGGCGTCAGACCGCGCGCACGCTCGTGCGCCATCCAGGCCCGCATGTCGGACTGGGTCATGCGGGCCAGGGATGCCGGGCCCGGCGCCCCGCCGAAATGCTCCGTGAGGAACCGAAGGAACCCGCGCAGATCGGTGCCGTAGGCATCCAGTGTGGCGGGGGAGCGATCCTCGACACCGCGCAGATGCGCGTGCCAGCGCTCCAATGCATCGCGCAGAGCGGGCGAGATATCGGCGTTCAGCTCAGCCAGCGCCGCATCTGCCGTTCGAAGACACCACCGAAGAAGGCCAGCAGATCCGTGCCCTGCGCAGGCTTGAACTGGTGGGGATCCTCGGCCCCCATGGCCAGCATGCCATGCTGGCGTCCGGGGCCGAAATCGAGCCGGATCAGCGCCTCGGACGCGACCCAGGCCGCGCTCTCGCCATAGGGCGTGCGGGCCGGCCCGATCTGGGCGGTGCGGTGCGGTGCGGGCGCGACGGCGGGCGCCGCCTGCCGCAGCGTGACCGCGCGCGCCGGCATCCCTTCGCGCGCCCCGTCGATGTAGCTGTCGATGAACCCGGGCGGACGCACGACCAGCACATCGCCCAGCCGCCGTTCCACCGGCGCGGCGCTCGCCGCTTCGGGGCTTTCGATGACGAGGCGGATCACGTCGACCCTCAGGATCGCGGCGACCTCCGTGCCGAGATTACGCAGGAACGGCTCGAACTCCGTGGGATCGAGCATGGCGAGCACCGCCCGGTGCACCTGATTGGTCCCGGCGAGGTTTTCATAGGCGGCGGCGATGACGGAGCGATGGGTATCCTCCAGCCGGTCCAGCCGGCTCTCCAGCCGTTCCATGGCGATACCGCGCAAATCGACGATCTTGCCGGCGGCCGTCCCGGTTTCGGCGCCCACCAGGGCGCGCATCAACTCCCGGTCTTCCAGCACCTTCTCCGGTGCGGCAAGGATCATCTCACGCAAGTCGTCCGCCTCTATGGCCCTGTCCCCCATACCGATCCCCTTCCGGCACGTCTTCCTTGTCCCCGCGCCCCCAATCACGCAGTTACAGAATTTTCTGCCCGGTTTTCGCCCAGTCCGCAAGGAACGCCTCCAACCCCTTGTCCGTCAAGGGGTGGCTTGCGAGCTTTTTGATCACGTCCGGTGGCATCGTCGCCACATCGGCGCCGATCTTGGCGGCTTCGGAGACATGGTTCACCGTGCGGATCGACGCGGCGAGGATCTCGGTCTGGAAGCCGTAATTGTCGTAGATCTGGCGGATGTCGGCGATCAGGTCCATGCCGTCGAGGTTGATATCGTCGAGCCGGCCGATGAAGGGCGAGATGAACGTGGCGCCCGCCTTGGCCGCCAGAAGCGCCTGATTGGCCGAGAAGCACAGCGTGACATTGACCATGCGCCCCTCGTCGCGCAGCGTCTTGCACGCCTTGAGACCGGCCAGCGTGAGCGGCACCTTGATGGCGATGTTGTCGCCGATCTTGGCAAGCTCGCGCCCCTCGGCGATCATCCCATCGGCATCGAGCGCGACCGTCTCGGCCGAGACGGGCCCCTCGACGATACCGGCGATCTCGGCGACAACTTCCTTGAAGTCGCGCCCCGATTTCATGATGAGCGAGGGATTGGTTGTGACGCCGTCGAGAAGGCCGCTTTCCGCAAGCTCCTTGATCGCCGCGGTATCGGCGGTGTCCGCGAAAAACTTCATGGGGGTCCTCCTATTGGCAATGGGCCGTTGGGTGATGGGCGAACGCGGGCGCGGGCGCGGCCATCTCAGGGCGCGGCATAGCGCAGGGGGGCGGCCCGGGAAAGCCCCGGAGGTGTCCGGGCCCGGCGGAGGCAGCCCCTCCCGCGCCAGGAGCCGTCGCCATGGCTGATCTTTTCGCCAGCGCGGAGCCGATGCGGGAGTACCGCGCGGGCGACGCGGTATCGGTCCTTGTGGCCGAGCCGCTCGACCGGTTTCTGGACTATCTCGCCCCACCCGACGGTTGCAGCCAGGGCGATCTGGTCGACGTGCCATTGGGGCCCCGACGCGTGCTCGGCGTGGTGTGGGGGCCCGGTCAGGGAGACTACGACAGATCGAAGCTGCGCCCGATCGGCCGTGTCCTCGATGCCCCGCCCATGCTTGAGAACATGCGCGAATTCCTGACACGGGCGGCGGAGTACACGCTGACGCCGCTCTGGGCGATGCTTCGGCTGGCCACCCGGGCGCCGGGCCTTGGCGATCCGCCCGGGCACCGCAAGGTCTTTGCCCGCGGCAGCGGCGAGCCGCCCCGGATGACGGACGCACGCGCGCGTGTGTTGGAGGTGCTGGAGGAGGAACCCGGCGCCGTCTTCCATGCCTCCGAACTGGCGGCCCGCGCGGGCGTGTCCTCGGGCGTCGTGAAGGGGTTGGTCAAGGGCGGATATGTTGCCGAGATCGAAGCGCCGCGCGATGGCCCCTTCCCACGGCTGGACCCGGCGCGCCATGGGGTCGCCCTTTCGCCCGATCAGGCGCAGGCGGCCGATGCCTTGCGCCGCGGTCTGCGCGGCGCCCGCTATGGCACCACGCTCCTGCGCGGCGTCACGGGCTCGGGCAAGACCGAGGTGTATCTGGAAGCGGTGGCGGCCTGCCTCGCCGCCGGGCGTCAGGCCCTCGTCCTCTTGCCGGAGATCGCGCTGACCGGCGAGTTTCTGGCCCGGGTCGAGACCCGCTTCGGCGCCCGCCCCGCCGAATGGCATTCCGGCGTCACCCAGACCGAGCGACGCCGCACATGGCGCATGACGGCCGAAGGCGGCGCGCAACTCGTCGTGGGCGCGCGCTCGGCGCTCTTCCTGCCGTTCCGCGACCTTGGCCTGATCGTCGTCGACGAGGAACACGACCCCTCCTACAAGCAGGAGGACGGTGTGCTCTACAATGCGCGCGACATGGCGGTTCTGCGCGCCTCGATCACGGACGCCGCGGTGGTGCTCGCCTCGGCCACGCCATCGCTCGAGAGCTGGGCGAACGCGGAGGCCGGCAAATACGCGCGGCTGGATCTCGCGGCGCGGCACGGCGCGGCAGAACTGCCCGAGATGGCGGCGCTCGATCTCAGAGGCACCGCCCTTCCCGCCGGGCGCTGGATCTCGCCCGAGCTGCAGCGCGCCGTGACCGAGGTCACCGGGCGCGGCGAGCAGGCGCTGCTGTTTCTCAACCGGCGCGGCTATGCCCCGGTCACGCTCTGCCGGGCCTGCGGCCACCAGATCGGCTGCGCTCAGTGCGATGCGCGGATGGTAGAGCATCGCTTCCTTAAACGGCTGATGTGCCACCAATGCGGCGAGACGACCCCGATCCCCGCCGCCTGCCCCGCCTGCGGTGCGGAAGGCAAGATGGCACCCGTCGGCCCGGGGGTGGAGCGGCTGGCCGAAGAGGTGGCCGAGGTCTTCCCCGAGGCACGCGTGGCGATCCTGTCGTCGGACCTCTTCGGCACCGCGCGCGCGCTGAAGGAGCGCGTGGCCGAAATCGCCGAGGGCGGGGCCGACCTGATCATCGGCACGCAGATCGTGGCCAAGGGGCACAACTTTCCGCTGCTTTCGCTCGTGGGCGTCATCGATGCCGATATCGGTCTGCAGGGCTCCGACCTGCGGGCGGCGGAGCGCACGTTCCAGCTGATCCGGCAGGTGGCGGGCCGGGCCGGGCGCACGGCCGCGCGGCGCGGGCGTGCCCTGATACAGACCTTTCAGCCCGACCACCCGGTGATCCGCGCCATCCTGTCCGGCCAGGAGGAGGCGTTTTGGCGGGCCGAGGCCGCCGAGCGGAAGGCCGCGGCCATGCCGCCCTATGGCCGTCTGGCGGGCATCATCCTGTCCGGGCCCGATCTGGCCCCGGTCTTCGATCTCGGCGAAGCGCTGGCCAGATCGAGCGGGCCTCTGGACAGGGTGGGCGCGCAGGTCTTCGGGCCGGCGCCTGCGCCCATTGCCCGCATCCGGGGCCGCCACCGGGTGCGGCTTCTGGTCAAGGCGCCGAAAGCGATCGCGCTGCAACCCGCAATCGCCGCTTGGCTCGCGCAGGCCCCGGTGCCGAAGGCAGTGCGCGTCGCGGTGGACATCGACCCGCAGAGCTTCTTCTAGCGGCGCGCGGCGCATCGCGCGGTCGCGCCCGGGGTCAGGCGGGACACCCGCTCCCAGCCTGTCTGCACGCAGAACGGACCGGGCTGAACCTGCCAAGACCTCAACAAGGCGGCGCACACGGGCGCACCCGCGCAAGGGGCGCTGCGCTGCGGCGCAACTGCGCCCGGAACGCCACAACTCCGATCACGAGACGACGAGCGGTCAGAATTCGACTTCTCCGTGTCGGTCATGGGCGATCTCGGGGCGGCGCTTGTGTTCACATCGCAAGATGCGTTGGGAGGAGATGGCGCAATGCACGAGGATCAGAACGGGACCTGGGTCGACCCATTCGCCGACGACGCGGCGGAGAGCTCATGGAGCGTCGAGCCCATCGACGGCGCAGCGCTCGAAGCCGCGCTGGAAGCCCCTGCCAACGTGCCCGACGCCCCGGGCGAGGGCTTTGCGATCGACGCCGCCGACCGGCCGCTCGAAGGGGGCGAGAACCCTGCGTTTGGCACCGTGCGATGGCGCACGCTCGTCTGCGGAGACATGTCGCCTTCGTCCGGTCTGGTGCTCGGCGTGGCCGAGTTCGGGCCCGGCGGGACGCTGGAGTTGCACCGCCACGCCCCGGCCGAGGTCTATTTCGGCCTCGACGGCGCGGGCATCGTCACCATCGAAGGCGTCGCGCACGAGATCCGGCCCGGCGTCGCGGTGTATGTCCCGCCGGAAGCCGAGCATGGCGTTGTGGCAAGTGCCGACGGCCTGCGCTTTGCCTACAGCTTTCCGACGGCCCGCTTCGCCGAGGTCGATTATCGCTTCACCCACGCCTGAGCCGAACCGGCCAAACGCGGGCAACCCACGAAGGGCGCGGGCCGCGCGTGTCGCAGGCCCGCGCGCGTTAGCCTTTCCTTAAGGGGAAAGACGGCCTACAGGAACGGGATGCAGACCATTCCCCTCGATCAGGCGGCGCAGCTTCCCTACTGGCGGCGCCCCATTGCTCTGCTGTTTCTGATGGCGGCGGCGATGCCCATCGCCTTTTCGACATGGTCCGCCCTGCTCAACAATTTCGTCATCGAGGCCGCGCAGTTCGACGGGTCCGATATCGGCTGGCTGCACACGGTGCGCGAAATCCCGGGCTTCTTCGCGATTGGGGTCATCGCGCTGCTCATGGTCTTCCGCGAGCAGGTTCTGGCGGTGGTGTCGCTCACCCTGCTTGGCGTCGCGACGGCCCTGACGGCGCAGTTCCCCTCGCTCGGCGGGATCCTGACGATCACGATGCTGTCCTCAATCGGCTTTCACTACTACGAGACGGTCAATCAGTCGCTCCAGCTGCAGTGGATCGACAAGGCGCGCGCGCCGCAGGTGCTGGGCTGGCTCGTCGCCGCGGGGTCGGGCGCCACGCTGGTGGCCTATGCCGCCATCGTCATGACGTGGCAGGCGTTGGATCTGACCTTCAACACCGTCTACATGATCGCCGGCGGCACTACGGCCCTAATCGCGGCCTTTGTCTTCGTCGCCTATCCGCAATTCGAGGCGCCGAACCCGCAGCGCAAACAGATCGTGCTGCGGCGGCGCTACTGGCTCTATTACGCACTGCAATTCATGTCGGGCGCGCGGCGGCAGATCTTCATCGTCTTCGCCGGGTTCATGATGGTCGAGAAGTTCGGCTTCGAAGTGCACCAGGTGACGATGCTGTTCATGGTCACGCTGCTGGCAAACATGGTCTTTGCCCCGCTCATGGGTCGCGTCGTGCAGACCTTCGGCGAACGCAATGCCCTGGCCTTCGAGTATGTCGGCCTGATCGGCGTGTTTCTGGCCTATGGCGGGCTTTATTGGTTTGGCTGGGGCGTGGCGCTCGCCGCAGCGCTCTACATTCTGGATCACCTCTTCTTCGCGCTTGCGCTCGCCCTGAAGACCTATTTCCAAAAGATCGCCGACCCGTCCGACATCGCGCCCACTGCCGCCGTCGCCTTCACCATCAACCACATCGCGGCCGTCTTTCTGCCGGCGGCTTTGGGGTATCTGTGGCTCACGTCGCCCGCCTCGGTGTTTTTGCTGGCTGCGGCAATGGCGACGACATCGCTTGTCCTGGCGCTTCTGATCCCGCGCCACCCCGAACCCGGAAACGAGACGATCTTCGCCCGCGTGCGCGGACCGGCCCCGGCCGAGTAACCCGGCCCTCCGACGTACGGGGCCCCGTGCTTGGGGTCCGGTGATTGGGGCCCGGTGCTAGAGGGGCCTGTTGCTCGATGACCGGCAGATAGGGCCTGAGGCCTGCGCCCATGCACCGCGCCTGCGCGGGCATGGAAGCGCTTGCAACGAAAACCTATATCCGCTGAACATCAACTGCTGCGTAAAGGAACCGCCATGTTCGGACTGCTCCGGAAAAAGGCCGACCGCGTCGCCTCTGCCGACGCCCTGCCCGGCCGCGAGACCCCCATTCCCACCGCAGAGGTGCATTTCATCTCCGGCCGTGCGCTGACGCTGGACGTGCCGGAGGGTATGGATGTTGCGATGTTCGGCATGGGCTGCTTCTGGGGCGTCGAACGCATGTTCTGGAAACTCGACGGGGTATGGCTGACCATGGTCGGCTATGCCGGCGGCGAGACCCTGAACCCCACCTATCGCGAGGTGTGCTCCGGCCAGACGAACCACAACGAGGTTGTGCGCGTCGTCTACGATCCGAAGGTGATCAGCTACGAGGCGCTGCTGAAGGTGTTCTGGGAAGGGCATGATCCGACCCAGGGCATGCGGCAAGGCAATGACGTCGGCACCCAGTACCGCTCCGGCATCTACACTCACTCCGACGCACAGAAGGCCGCGGCGGAAGAGAGCCTGCACATGTTCGCGCCCAAGCTCGGCGCCGCGGGCTTCGGAGCCATTACGACAGAGATCCTGCCCGCGCCCGACTTCTATTTCGCCGAGGATTATCACCAGCAATACCTCGCCAAGAACCCCGGCGGCTATTGCGGCATCGGCGGTACCGGGGTCACCTGCCCGATCGGCACGGGCGTGGCGGCCCAGCAGAGCGGCTAACGAACGGCACGGCGGCGCAATGGACGATCAGTACGACGACTGGCAATCGCACCCGCTTCCGCGCCGCCACCGCATTCACATCTTCGGCCCATCCGGCGCAGGCACGTCGACCCTGGGCCGTGTCCTCGCGATCCGCCTTGAGACGCAGCACTTCGACACCGACGATTTCTACTGGGAACCGAGCGATCCACCGTTCCGCGTGAAGCGCTCCGTGACCGAGCGGCGCGCCCTGATGGAGGCTGTCTTTCTGCCCCGCTCCGACTGGGTTCTGTCGGGCTCGCTCGACAGCTGGTCGGACGGTATCGCCGATCGCTTCACGGCGGCGGTGTTTCTGACGCTCGATGCCGAAACGCTCCATGGGCGCCTGCACAACCGCGAGCGGCGGCGCTACGGCGCGGCCATGGAGCCGGGCGGCGCCTTTCACGAGGAATGCTCGGCGTTTCTGCATTGGGCGGCGGGCTACGAACGCGGCGCCCGCCCGGGGCGCTCGCTGGCGCGGCACCGATCCTGGGCGGAGACGCTGACCTGCCCGGTCCTGGAACTGTCGGCTGCGGCCCGCCCGGACGCGCTGGCCGATCGCATCGAGAGCTTCATCGAGGCCGGTTGACGCCGGGCGCGGCGGCGCGTCAGTAGCCGGCGTCGCGATCCACGACATGCAGAAACGGTTCCCCGGCTTCCCCGCGGCGAATGTTCTCCGCGATGACGGTCGCGGCGGTCTCCGGGCGCGTCTCCGAGGCGATGTGCGGCGTCACCGTCACGTCGGGATGGGCCCAGAACGGGTGCTCGGGCGGAAGCGGCTCGGTCCGAAAGACATCGAGCGTGGCATGGCCGACCTGCCCGCTCTCCAGAGCGGCAAGCAGCGCTGCGTCGTCGATCAGGGGCCCGCGCCCGGGATTGATCACCACGCCGCCCGGGGCCAGGCGGCCCAGCATCTCCGCATTCAGGGTGTTGTGCGTCTGCGGCGTGTCGGGCAGCAGCAGGACGACGATCTCGGTCCCCTCGAGCGCGCGGGCCAGACCGGCCTCCCCCGCATGGCACGCGACCCCCGGCACCGTCCGGGGCGAGCGCGACCATCCCGAGACCTGGAAGTTCAGTGCCAGCAGCGCCGAAGCGCAGGCGCGCCCCAGCTCGCCCAGCCCGAGGATCGTCACGCGCCGGTGCTGCGCCAGCGGCGGGATATGCCGGACCCACGCACCGGATTGATAGGCCAGGCAATGGTCGATGTTCAAGTGATGCCGCAGGACATGGCCGACCACCCATTCGACCATCCCCTCGGTCAGCCCCGGATCGACCATGCGGACGAGCGGCACCTTGAGCGTTGTGTTCCCCACGACGTCCTCCACCCCCGCCCACAGGTTCAGGACGGCCTTCAGCCGGGTGTAAGGGGTGAAGTCCTGCACGTCGGAGTTCGGTGCGTAGACGATGTAATCCACCGTCTCGGGGGCGATGATCTCGGGCGTCAGCGTTGCCGCCCCGAGCCCCGCCTTCGCCAGCGCCGCCGTCAACGGGCCTTCGTATTGCGACCAGCGTTCGTGAAGGGCGGCAAAGCGAATGGTGGGCGGCATGTCGGGCTCCTTGGACAGATCCTGTTGGGACATCACAGCCTGCGGGCGGCCGCAAGGGGCTGGGGGCCCGCGCCTGCCCAGCGGGTGCGCAGCCGTTGGCGGCCGGTGCCTCCGGCGGGGATACTTCCGGCAAGATGAAGGCGAGGTGCGGCGTGCTATTCGCGGGCGCGGGGGCGATGGATATGGGCCGATTGCACCAGTCCGAAGGCCACCATCAGCACCAGCATGGCCGAGCCGCCGAAAGACACGAGCGGCAGCGGGACACCGACAACGGGCGCCAGCCCCATGACCATGGACATGTTCACCGCGAAATAGAGAAAGAAGGCGCCCGCGATCCCGATCGTCATCAGCGCGGCGAAGCGATCCTTGTTCGACATGGCCGAGACGAAGCAGAACAGGATGATCAGACCATAGAGCGTGAGCAGGGACACCGCGCCGAGAAAGCCGAACTCCTCGGCCAGGGTGGTGAAGATGAAATCGGTGTGCTTTTCAGGCAGGAAGTTCAGCCGGGTCTGCGTGCCCTGCATGAAGCCGCGGCCCGTCCACCCCCCCGAGCCGAAGGCGATGGTGGATTGGGTGATGTGGTAGCCGGCCCCGAGCGGGTCGGTGCTGGGGTCGAGGAAGGTGTCGATCCGCCGGTACTGGTAGTCCTGCAGAAGCTGCCAGTCCGTCCCGCGGGAGGACATCACCGCGGTCACAAGGCCGCCAACCGAGGCGGCCACGATGGCGAAGTAGGCCCAATGCACCCCAGCGGCGAACATCACGATGGCGCCCCCGACGACGAGCAGGATGGCCGTTCCGAGGTCGGGCTGGGCCAGAACGAGGCCGGTGGGCAGCAGGATCAGAAAGACCGGGATCAGCACCCAGACCGGACGCGACACCTTGCTCATGTCGAGCCAGTCGTAATAGGCGGCCAGCAGCATCACGAGGGTGATCTTCATCATCTCGGAGGGCTGCAGGCGCATGAACCCCAGATCGATCCAACGCTGCGCGCCGCCGGCGGTCTGCCCGGCGACTTCCACCACCAGAAGGAGCGCAAAGGCCAGCGCGTAGGCCAGAAGTGCCACGTTCCGCCAGAAGTAGACCGGGACGAAGGCCACGAAGAACATCAGCGCGAGGCCGAGCCCGAATCGCTCCATCTGCGGGCGGGCCCACGGGTCCATCGAGCCGCCGGCGACGGAGTAGAGCATCAGAAAGCCCATGCAGGCGACGGCCGTGAGCAGGACGACAAGCGCCCAGTTCAGGTGCAGGATCTTCGACAGGCCGGTCGGGACCGTCTGCACCCGGTATTCGAGATAGCTCACCGGCATCCGCGTTCAGGCCCTGTCGAGCGATGGCGGGGCTTCGCTTCCATCCTCGCGGCGCAGCGGCATCGATGTGAAGAGCGCTTCCACCTCGCCCCGCGTGGCATTGGGATAGATGTCCAGCGACGGAAGCCCGCCGGACAGGGCATAGGCCAGCACGTCGCGCGCCACCGGCGCGGCGGCGCGGGAGCCGCCGCCGCCATGCTCGACGACGACGGAGCAGGCATAGCGCGGAGCATCGGCGGGGGCATAGCCCACGAAGAGCGCATGGTCGCGCTGCTCCCAGGGGACATCCTCGTTGCGGACCACGACCGAGCGCACCTGGCTGGTGCCGGTCTTGCCGGCGATCTTCATGGTCTCTTCGGAGAGCCGCGAGCGGTAGGCCGTGCCGCGGCGATGGTTCGAGACATCGAACATCGACTTGCGGATCTGAGACATCAGGGTCGGCGAGATGCCCATGGGGCCGCTCGTCTGCACCGGCTGCTCCTGGCCATTGACCGACCGGATCAGCCGCGGCGCGATCCCCTCGCCCGTGGCGATCCGCGCCGTCATGACGGCAAGTTGCAGCGGCGAGGCCAGATTGTAGCCCTGGCCGATGGCGGCGTTGAGGCTGTCGCCGATGCGCCATTCCTGACCGCGCGTGCGCCGCTTCCATTCCTTGTTCGGCACCAGCCCGTCCGACACCGCCGACAGCGGCAGATCGTACTTTTCGCCCAGGCCGAAGCGGCGCGCCATCTCGGCAATCCGGTCGATCCCGACGCGTTCGGCCAGCTCATAATAGTAGACGTCGCAGGACTGCACGACGCTGTCGTGCATATCCATCCAGCCGTGGCCCGCGCGCTTCCAGCAATGAAACCGCCGCCCGCCCATCTCGCGGAACCCCGGGCAAAACACCGTTTCGCCCGCGGTGACCACGCCCGCCTCGACCGCGGCGATGGCGACGAGCATCTTGAAGGTCGAACCCGGGGGATAGGTGCCCTGAACGGTCTTCGTGGCCAGGGGGCGGTGGTCGTCCTCGGTGAGCGCCCGGTAATCTGGGACGGAGATCCCGCGCACGAAGAGGTTGGGATCGAAGGAGGGGGCCGACGCGCAGGCAAGGATGTCGCCATTGCGCACATCCATCACCACGGCGGAGGCGCTTTCGTCGCCCATGCGCGCCTGCGCGAAATTCTGCAGGCCGGCATCGACTGTGAGCTGGATATCGGCGCCCTGTTCGCCCTCCTGTCGGTCAAGCTCACGCATGACGCGGCCAAGGGCGTTCACCTCGATGCGCTTCGTCCCGGCCGTGCCGCGCAGCTGCGATTCGAGCTTCTTCTCGATGCCGACCTTGCCGATCTGAAACTCCGGGATCTGCAGCACGGGGTCCGGATCTTCGAGCTGGGCAAGGTCGTTGTCGGAAACCGGGCCGACATAGCCCACCACATGGGCGAAGTCCTGGAACAGGGGGTAGCGCCGCGTCAGGCCCACCTCGGGGATCACCCCGGGCAGCGCGGGGGCGTTCACCGCCACTTCGGAGATGTCGGCCCATGTCAGCTGGTCGGCGACGGTCACGGGCACAAAGGGCGAGCGGCGCTGGATCTCGCGCATGGCGCGTTCGACCTGTTCGTCGGACATCGGGATCAGGCCGCGAAGTTTGGCGAACGTCTCCTCAAGGTCGCCCGCATCCTCGCGCACGATCACCACACGGTAGTTCTGGGCGTTCTCGGCGATGGGGCGCCCGTTGCGGTCGAAGATCAGGCCCCGCGTCGGGGGAATCAAACGCAGGTTGATCCGGTTTTCCTCGGCCAGCAGGCGAAACTCGTCGCCCTGCTCCACCTGCATGAAACGCATCCGCCCGGCAAGGACCCCCATGAACCCGAGCATGCAGATGCCCATCACGGCGCCGCGGCGGGTAACGATCCGGGCGCTCTTTTCGGTGTCCTTCGGCGGGCGCTTCATGGGCGTAACCTAGCGCGGGAAACGGTGTCTGGGAACATGCGGCGCGGCTCCTCCGTCATAGGCGTGCACCCAACGCATCGACCTCGCCGGGCGAGGCGCGGCGCACCTTGCACAGGTAGGCAGTGGCGCCAACCGCAAGCGGGTAGATCGCCGCCGTGAAGAGCGCGCGCACCAGATCGAGGCCGAGGGGCGGCCGCTCCACAAAGAGCAGCGCCATCACCAGTTGCTGCCCCGCGACCATCACGATGAGAACCGCCGTGACCAGCGCCCATTCCATCGACAACGGCAGGGTGCGGGCCAGATCCTGCCGGGCGCGCAGGAACTCGGTGGCCAGCAGCACGGCGAGCGCCCCAAGGCCCGGCGGCTGATAGGTCAGCAGGTCGAGCGGAAGAAACAGCAGCACGATCAGCCAGGCCGGCACATAGCCCGGACGGCGCAAGACCCAGGCAAAGGTTAAGGCCAGGATCAGATCGGGGCCGGGCAACCCGCCGGTGCTGCCGCCGCTCGGCATCATCCGGCCGAGCGCAAGAGCCGCAAAGAGCGCGACGAAAACGCTGCGGTAGCCCCAGGTGCGCGCGGTGACCGGATCAACCATCGCCGCTCGCCCCTGCGGTTTCGTCCTTGTCGTTCGGCAGTAGCGCCTCCGGGATCGGCATCGGCTGCGGCGGGATCAGCAGATCGCCCTCGTCGTCGATCACTTGCGCGGCGTGGCTGCGCAGGACCCGCAGGAACTCCAGCCGCTCGTAATCCGCCGCCAGACGGACGCGCAGGCGGGAATCGGCGCCCTGCGCCACCTCGCCGACGAGCATGCCCGACGGGAAGAGGCCGCCGTCGCCGGAGCTGACGACGCGATCTCCGGGCCGCACGAGCGAGGGATCGTCGAGAAATCCCACCACCGGTGCGGCGGTGTTATCGCCGGTGAGCATCGCCCGCTGGCCGGAGGGTTGTATCGTGACGGGGATGCGGCTCGTCGCATCCGTGAGTAGAAGAACACGTGCCGTGTTGTCGCCGACGCCAGAGATCCGCCCCACCAAGCCGAGGCCGTCCATCGTCGCCCAGCCATCGATGATTCCATCGCGCGCACCGACATTGATCAGAACCGACTGACGAAAAGGCGAGCCGGAATCGGCGATCACGACCCCGGAGACGGAGGTAAGCTTCGGATCGAGCCGCACGCTGTTCAGTGCCAGGAGTTTCGCGTTCTGCTGTTCCAGCTGCACCGCCGCCTCGCGCCAGGCCTTCATCTGCTGCAGCTCGCGACGCAGATCCTGGTTCTGCTGGTGCAGCCGTTGATAAGACTGGAAATCGCTCACCATATCGCCAAGCCGCCGCACCGGCAGCGACACGAATTCGAATCGCGGAACAACGGCATCGACCAGTTCCGCCCTGACCCGCTCCACCCGCGGGCTGTCGACGCGCCAGAGCAGGAAGACACCGAGACACAGCAGCACCAGAAGCCCCACGCCGATCCGGCGCAGGGGCGAGACGTAGTCAATGTCCTGTCGTTCCCGTGCCATGGCAGGCTCCGGAAAGGGTTAGCTGTCGTAATCTATAGCGTGGCGCAGCTGTTTTTCGTATTCCAACGCCTTGCCCGTCCCCAGGGCCACGCAATTGAGTGACTCATCGGCCACCGAAATCGAAAGCCCCGTCTGTTCGCGGAGCGCAAGGTCGAGATCGCCCAGGAGCGCCCCGCCGCCGGTCAGCATGACGCCCCGGTCGACGATGTCTGCGGCGAGATCGGGCGGTGTGGTCTCGAGCGCCGTCATCACCGCCTCGCAGATGGCTTGCACGGGCTCCGCCAGGGCTTCGGCCACCTGCGCCTGGTTCACCTCGGTCTCCTTCGGCACGCCGTTGATCAGGTCGCGGCCTCGAATCAGCATCGACGCGCCGCGCCCGTCATCCGGCATCCGCGCCGACCCGATCGAGGTCTTGATCCGCTCCGCCGTCGAGTCGCCGATCAGGATGTTCTGCTGGCGCCGCAGGTAAGAGACGATGGCGTCATCCATCCGGTCGCCCCCCACCCGAACCGAGCGCGCATAGACGATATCGCCGAGCGACAGCACGGCCACCTCCGTCGTCCCGCCGCCGATATCGACGACCATCGACCCGGTGGGATCGGTGATCGGCATCCCCGCCCCGATGGCCGCTGCGATCGGCTCGGCGATAAGGCCGGCCCGCCGCGCCCCGGCCGACAGCACGGATTGCCGAATCGCGCGCTTCTCCACCGGCGTCGCTCCGTGGGGCACACAAACGATGATCTTCGGCTTCGTAAACGTCGTGCGCCGGTGCACCTTGCGGATGAAGTGTTTGATCATCTCTTCGGCGGTGTCGAAGTCTGCGATTACGCCTTCGCGCATCGGCCGGATGGCTTCGATCGAGCCGGGCGTTCGGCCGAGCATCAGCTTGGCGTCCTCGCCCACTGCGAGCACTTGCTTGCGCCCGTCCTTCACGTGATAGGCCACCACGGAGGGCTCGTTGAGGATAATCCCGCGCCCTTTCACGTAGACCAGCGTATTCGCCGTGCCGAGGTCAATCGCCATGTCGGAGGAGAACAATCCGCCCATCAGCGCCATATCGCTGCCTTTCCCAAATCCCGTAGGCCCGCCCTTGGCGCACCGGGCGCGCGTCCGCTGCGCGTCTCCGGTCTGCCGAATTTCGGCCTTATAGGGAGTCGCCCGGGGGCGTGAAAGGGGGGCCAAGCCGGGAAAAGCGCAGGATTCCGGCGGAGGATCGCCAAATTACAGCAGCGCCGGCGCGCGGAATGTTCGAAAAAGACAAGTCGGACGCGAATTGACGGCGCGAGATCGGGAGCTTGAAAGAACAGGTGAGGGGGACGCACCGCCTTGCGCCCCCCTTCGCTCCCGGCCGGTGGGATTGCAGCAACGGCCGCCGGGAACATCCTCCGCCAACGGGTGCGCACAACCCATATGGACGGAGAAACCTAACCTGTTTTCCGCAGCTTACTTCGCTTTCTTCCTGCTCCGCATCTGCGTTGAGAATGGTGATACAGGGTTTCTTCGGGATAGCGAAGCCAATCGACATTGATAATTCGATTGGCTTTTCCTATCTGCTGAGGATCGAGCCGCAACGCTGCGACTCGCGCCATCACGCTCGTCAGGATTCCGTTCGAAAGATGCCCAGCCAGCCCACCCTTCGCCAGCTTCGCTACCTCATCGCTCTCTCCGAAACCTCGCATTACGGCCGCGCTGCGGGCCGCCTGGGCATCTCCCAGCCCTCCCTGTCGCTGCAGATCTCTAACCTGGAGGATGTGTTGGGCCTGCGCCTCGTGGAACGCGGGCGCGGACCGGTCGCGCTGACGCCCGCGGGGCGCGAAGTGCTCTCGCGCGCGGTGCGGGTCCGAGACGAAGTGCAGAGCCTCGTGGATCTGGCGAGCACCATGGGAACGGGCCTGCGCGGCACCCTCCGCCTCGGCACGACGCCGACGATCGGCCCCTACCTGCTGCCCCGCGTCGTGGAACGGCTGCATGAGGATTACCCGGAACTGCGCCTCTACGTGCGCGAGAACGCGCCGCGCCCGTTGCGGGATGCCCTGCTCGCCGGTGACCACGACCTGATTCTGACCCAACTGCCCGAACCCGGCGTGGAGCTCGTGCAATCTCGCCTGTTCCGGGAGCCGCTGACGCTGGCCGTGCCGAAGGACCATCCCCTCGCGTCCGAGGCCGAAATCGAACCGGCGCAGATCGCCGGGCTGTCGATCCTCGGCATGACACCGGCCTATACGCTGCAGGATCAGATCGCCACGCTCTGCCGGGATTACGGCGCCGAACTGGTGCGGGATTACGAGGGCACCTCGCTCGATGCGCTGCGCGCGATGGTCGGCATGGGGATGGGGGCGGCCTTCCTGCCCGGTCTCTACGTTACGTCGGAACTGGCGCCTCGCAGCGAGGGAATCGTTGCGATCCCCTTTCGCCGCGCCAAGGTCACCCGGACTCTCGGCCTTGTCTGGCGCTCTGGCACGCCGGATGCCCGGCCCTACGAGAAGCTCGCCAGTATCATGAAGGAAGTGGCGCGCGACCGGTTTTCGGCCGAACTCAGCTTTTAGGGCCGGCGGCCGCGCCCGCCTCGCCGCCTTGTCCGAAAGCCGCATCATAGGCAAGGCGCACCGCCCGGCTGCGCCGTGCAAAGATCGACCGGGCAATCCCCGCGCCGGTCAGTTCCCAGACGCCGAACTCCGGGAAGCGCACGTGATCGCCGAGAAAGTCGAACCCAAGCTCCGCGCAGAACTGCCGGCCCTCTGCCGTCACCGCCGTCGCGCCGATCCCCTCAAGCACGACCTCGCGCGCGGCCAGCTCCTCCAGGAAGGCAATGAACGCCCCGAGCAATTGCGGGGCGACCGCGTCGTGCCCACGGGCGATCACCACCGCCGGGCAATACCCGAAGTAAGCCCCGGGAAAGACCGCCCGATGCACCAGATCCGGGGTCACGCTTGCCTCCAGAAACGCGCGCGCCCGGAACGTGGCGGCCTCCTCCGGCCCGAAGAGCACCAGCGCCCAATGCCCCACGATCTGGCCATTGGACACGGCGTAGGCGGCATAGGACGGCAGCCGCGTGTAGATTTCGCCCCAGATCCTGTTCTCGGCCGCAAATCCATCGGGCAGCGGCGGCAGATGCGCGTCGAGCAGGGCGAAGACCTCGCGGTCCACCTCCCGCATAGGCGCGCCGAAGAACGCGGTCAGGCCCGGCGCGTCGAAGAGGCGGTAGCCCGCCGCTGTCGGGCGCAGGTGATGCGTCTCCCAGTCGACCCGGCACGCTGTCACCTCGGCCGGGCTCCAGCCCAGACGGTCGACCAATCGCCGCTCGAAATCGCCGCGGATGAACGACAGCGAGCGCTCGTACTTTCCGACGGCATCGACGCTCACGCCCAGCCGTTCGGCCAGCTGTTCCTGCGTCTGGCGCCCGGCCCCGCCCACTCCCCCGGCGCGATAGTCGCGCAACTTCCGGGCAAAAAGCGACCTTCGATCCCGCATTGTCCCGCAATTACCGTCCTGGCTCGTTTGGCCGTATTCTGGCCCAGGCGCGTCACGCGGCCAAGCCGCTTACGGATCACTTACGGGTCCGTCCGGGTGCCCGGATCGGAGCGGTGGCCCGCACGCCGCCGCATCGCACAAACTGGCCGCGACCCCCATCAAAGGGACGGACGGCCCCATGCTCCACCCCTACGCATTGCTGATGCGCGCGCTCTTCGCCACCAGCGCGCCACCCACGCCGCAAGGCCGCGGCGCCGCCTTTCCCCCCCGGCCCGAACCATGCACTGCAGGGAACCGGCGCAAGGTGGCACCCGCCGAGATTGCCCTGCGGCGCGCCCGCCGTGCCCGGCGCGCGCCCCCCTCTTCACATTGCTGAAAGTATCCCGGGGGAGTCGCCCGCCAGGGCGACGGGGGCTGGCCCCCATCCCGAGCGCCCCCTGGCACTCCGGACGGGCGCTCAGCTCACGTCCTTGTAGCTGATCTCCTTGGCATCCGTGCCGCTCTTGCCGCGCCGCACGATCAGCCGGTTGAGCGCCGCGATATAGGCCTTGGCGGACGCGACCACCGTGTCGGTGTCGGCCGACTGGCCCGTCACGATCCGTCCATCTTCCTCCATCCGGACGCTGACGGTCGCCTGGGCGTCGGTGCCCTCGGTGACGGCATGCACCTGGTAGAGCTGCAGCCGCGCGCGATGGGGAAAGACCGCCTTGATCGCGTTGAACGTCGCATCGACGGGGCCGTCGCCATTGGCGGTCACCTGATGGTCGGTGCCGTCCACCGTCATGGTCAGATCCGCCGATTGCGGCGCTTCGGTGCCGCAGATCACCCGCAGGAACTTGAGCTTGAGGTGCTCGCCCTCGGCCTCAACCGCGGCATCGGTCATCAGCGCGATGAGATCGTCGTCGTAGACCTCCTTCTTACGGTCGGCGAGCGCCTTGAACCGCACGAAGGCGTCGGCCAGCTGGTTGTCGGCCAGCTCATAGCCCAGTTCCTTGAGCTTGGCGCGCAGCGCCGCCCGTCCGGAGTGCTTGCCCATCACGAGGTTCGATTCCGACAAGCCGATGTCTTCCGGCCGCATGATCTCGAAATTCTCGGGATTCTTCAGCATTCCGTCCTGATGGATGCCGGATTCGTGGGCAAAGGCGTTCTTGCCGACGATCGCCTTGTTGAACTGCACCGAGAATCCGCTCACCGCCGCCACGCGGCGCGAGATGTTCATGATCTTCGTGGTATCGATTCCCGTCGCATACGGCATGATGTCCCGGCGCACACGCAGGGCCATCACCACCTCTTCCAGCGCGGTGTTCCCGGCACGTTCGCCGAGCCCGTTGATCGTGCACTCGATCTGCCGCGCGCCGCCCGCCACCGCCGCCAGGGCGTTGGCCGTCGCCATGCCGAGATCGTTATGGCAATGGGTGGCAAAGGTCACCTCGCCGGCGCCGTCGACCTCGTCGATCAAGCGCCGGATCAGCTCGGCCGATTCTGCGGGCGCGGTGTAGCCGACGGTATCGGGGATGTTGATGGTCGTGGCCCCGGCCTTGATCGCGATCTCGACCACGCGCTTGAGGTAGTCCCACTCGGTCCGCGTCGCATCCATGGGCGACCATTGGACATTGTCGCAGAGGTTGCGCGCATGGCTGACGGTTTCGTGGATGCGCTCGGCCATCTCCTCCTTGGTCAGGTTCGGGATCGCGCGGTGCAGCGGCGAGGTTCCGATGAAGGTGTGGATCCGCGGCGAGCGGGCGTGACGGACCGCATCCCAGCAGCGGTCGATATCCTTGAAGTTGGCCCGCGCGAGCCCGCAGATCGTTGCGGACTTGGCCTGCTGCGCAATCGCCGTCACCGCCTCGAAATCGCCCTCCGACGCGATCGGAAAGCCGGCTTCGATGATGTCGACGCCCATCTCATCCAGCAGGCCGGCGATTTCGAGCTTTTCGGAATGGGTCATGGTCGCGCCGGGCGATTGCTCGCCGTCGCGCAGCGTCGTGTCGAAAATCAGGACCTTGCTGGGGTCCGGAGCGGAGGGGGTCGTATCGGTCATGGGATGTCCTTCTCTTGCGTGCCGTATCCCGAAACTGGGGGAAAGGGGCGCTGGCTACCTCTGAGCGGTCGCGCCCTCGGGCACGCTCAGAGGCGGCTAAGGAGAAGAAGACCGTCCAGCGGGCTGCTGGCGGCCACGAGCGGCAGAGCGAAGGAAGCATGCACGGTCATGGGGCGCAAAATACCGACGTCTCTGGCAAAGGAAAGGCAGAAATTGGATTGGCCTGATTGCGGCCGGGGTCTGCAGCCCGTGGTCCTTCCCGCGCCCACGGTGCCGTGCGAAGTCAGGACAGGGCGCAGTCCGGCCCTTGGTCGAACCCGCCTGTGCCAGCGGGCGAGGGCGTCGGAAGATAGTCGAACACCGCGATGCGCTCGCCGGAATCAAAGCCGATAAAAAGCGTGCCGGTCTGGGCATGCACGGCGACCGCCTCTGCGTCATAGCCCCACTCGGACAAGGGTATGACCGACAGAACCGTGCCCTCCGGCGAGACCTCGATCAGCGCATTCAGGCCCTCGTTGTCGTCGACCATCAGAATGTTGCCGGTCAGCGGATCGCGCGCGATCCCCTGCGGCTCGTCGATCACCGGGTCGAACATCGTGCCCCGGATCTCCATCAGCAACGTCCCGTCCGGCGCAAGCCGCATGAGCCGCGCCGCATCGTCTTCGACGATCAGGAACGCACCGTCCGGATCGCGGTGCACGCCCTCGACATCGCGCAAGCCGGGCGCCAGCTGAAACGGCGCGCTCAGCACCTCCCCCTCGCGGCTGATGCGCTGGAAGCCGCCCCAGCCATCCGCGATCAGCAATCCATCTTCCTCGACCGTAAGCGCCCGGATGGTCTGCATGCCGGGTTCCAGCCGTCGAATCTCCTGCCCGCCCGGGGTCAGCAAGAAGACCTGCGGCCCTTCGATGGCGACCCACAGACCGCACATCACCGGATCCCATTCCATGGAGGCCGCGCGGGGGAAATGGAAACTGTCCCGGAGGTGCAGTTCCAGGGCATCACCGGCGGCGGGCGTCAGGGCGAGCGGTGCGAGAAGCAAGGAAAACAGGGTGCGCATGGGCGGGAGATGCGGCGAATTGGCGCAGTATCAAGCCCGCCACCACACATTTTGCCGCTGCCGGGACGCCAAGTTGCCAGGCCGACCGCAGGGATTGGCCCGCACCGGCCCGGCGCGGCGCGGCTTTCCTCCGGCGCCCGGCGCGCTAGGTGCCCCGCCCGTTGGGAGGCAGCATGGCACGCGCACTTATCGTCGGGAATACCGGAGGGATCGGCTCGGCCGTCGAGGCGGCGTTGGCCGCGCGCGGCACGGCGACCGTTGGCCTGTCGCGCCAAGCATCCGGGCTGGACCTGACCGACCCTCCGTCCGTCGAAAGAGCCCTCGCCGCGCTAGCGCCGCCGTTCGATCTGGTGTTCGTGGCGACGGGCAAGCTAAATGGCGCCGGCCGCCGCCCGGAAAAGGCGATCGCCGAGGTCACACCGGAAGCGCTGGAAGACCAGTTTCGGGTCAACGCCGTCGGCCCGATGATCGTTCTGCAACACGCGCTGCGGCTTCTGCCCAGGGACACCCCCTCCGTCTTTGCGGTGCTGTCGGCACGGGTCGGTTCCATCGGCGACAACCGGATGGGCGGCTGGCACAGCTATCGCGCCGCCAAGGCCGCGGTGAACATGCTGATCCACGGCGCCGCGCAGGAGTTGAAGCGCACGCACAAGCAGACCTGTGCCGTCTGCCTGCATCCCGGCACCGTCGCGACGCCGTTCACCGCCGAATACGCCGCCCGGCACAAGACCGTCCCGCCGGAGATCGCGGCGCAAAACCTGCTTGCAGTCATCGATGGGCTGACGCCTGCGCAGACCGGGCGGTTCTTCGATTATGCCGGCAAAGAGATCCCGTGGTGACGCGCCTCGTCCTGGTGCTCGGCGATCAGCTCTCGGACACGCTCGCATCGCTGAAGGCGGCGGACAAGGCGACGGATATCGTTGTCATGGCGGAGGTGGCGGAGGAGGCCGGTTATGTGCCCCACCATCCCAAGAAGATCGCCTTTCTGTTCGCGGCGATGCGCAAGTTCGCCGAACGGCTGCGCGCCGACGGCTGGACGGTGGCCTATGCCGAGATCGACGACACGGAGAACGCGCAGAGTATCTGCGGCGAACTTCTGCGCCGCGCCGCGCATTACGGCGCGCGGGAGGTCGTTGCCACCGAGCCGGGCGAGTGGCGGCTGATCGAGGCGTTGCGCGCTTGCCCCCTCAAGCTTCGCCTGCTGGAAGATGACAGGTTCCTGGCGTCGCACCGGGAATTCGAGGCCTGGGCCGAGGGCCGAAAAGAGCTGCGGATGGAGTATTTCTACCGCGAGATGCGGCGCAAGACCGGGCTGCTGATGGAGGGCGACGCCCCCGCGGGCGGCAAGTGGAACTTCGACCAGGACAACCGCAAGCCTGCCCCCTCCGCCATCGTGCGGCGGGGCCCCAAGACGTTCGAGCCCGACGCGACGACAGCGGCCGTCCTCGACCTCGTCGCGCATCGCTTCTCCGGCCATTTCGGCGATCTTCATCCGTTCTGGTTCGCAACGGACCGGGAGGGCGCGCGCGCCGCCCTGGCGGATTTCATCGCCGACGCGCTGCCCCACTTCGGCGATTATCAGGACGCCATGCTGTCCGACGACCGGTTCCTCTATCACTCGGTGATCTCGATGTACCTCAACGCCGGGCTGCTGCATTGGCGCGAGGTCTGCGACGCCGCCGAGGCCGCATGGCGGAGCTGCGCCGCGCCGATCAACGCGGTGGAGGGCTTCATCCGCCAGATCATCGGCTGGCGCGAGTACATGCGCGGGATCTACTTCCGCGAAGGCCCGGACTACCCCGCGCGCAACGCGCTCGGCCACACCCGGGCGCTGCCCGCCTTCTATTGGGGTGGCGCCACCGACATGCGATGCGTGGCGAAGTCCGTCGAGCAGACCGGCACCGACGCCTACGCCCATCACATCCAGCGACTGATGGTGACGGGCAACTTCGCGACGCTCGCCGGGCTGGACCCGCAGCAGGTGTCGGAATGGTATCTCGCCGTCTATGCCGATGCCTATGAATGGGTCGAAGCCCCCAACGTGATCGGGATGGCCCTGTTCGCCGATGGCGGCGTGGTCGGATCGAAACCCTATGTCTCGTCCGGCAACTACATCGCCCGAATGTCGGATTACTGCAGAAGCTGCGCCTATTCGGTGAAGGCCAAAACCGGCGACGGCGCCTGCCCGTTCAACCTGCTCTACTGGGCCTTTCTGAACCGGCACCGCACCCGTTTCGAGCGGAACCCTCGGATGGCGCAGATGTACCGCACATGGGACAGGATGAACCCGGACCGGCAGGAGACCATCCTCCGCGAGGCCGACACGTGGCTCGGCCGCCTCGACGCGGGTGAACGCGTCTAGGCGCTGCTTTCCTCTCAGGCAAGCGCCGAGGGCAGTCTGTTCCTCACATTTCCTCATATTTATTCCTTTTGTGGATAATAATCACTGATTAGGGTAAATTGCCGCGCAAAGCCGACATTCCTTCACCCCCCGATGCGAGGGTAATGTCCTTCCAGCGGGTGATTTGCAGCGAACCCCTTACCCTTCAACAGCTTAGCGAGGATCAATGCGGTCGGGATTTCTTGAGGAATGGCCAACGCTCGCCCTGCTGGCTGCCTGCTACGCGGCTTGGGGGGGCGCCCTCTTCCTCGCCACCCCGCTCTGGCTGCCGCTCGGCATCGCCGTCGCGGCCCTTGCGACGACACTGCACTCCTCCCTCACCCACGAGGCCATCCACGGCCATCCCACTGGAAACGACCGGATCAACCATGCCCTGGTATGGCCGGCGCTCGGCCTGCTCGTGCCCTACGGCCGCTTCCGCGACACGCATCTGGCCCACCACAACGACGCACGCCTGACCGACCCCTACGATGACCCCGAATCCAACTACCTCGATCCAGACGTCTGGGCGCGCCTGCCCCGCTGGCTTCGCGGCCTCTTGCGCGCCAACAACACGCTGCTCGGACGCGTGACGCTTGGCCCGGCCATCGGCCAGATCGCCTTCATGGCCGACGATTGGCGCGCCATTCGCGCAGGCGACCGCGCCGTCGCACGCGCCTGGGTCGCCCATATCCCGGCCGCGCTTGCCGTCCTGCTCGTGGTGGCGCTCGCGCCGATGCCACTCTGGGCCTATGCGATCGCCGTCTACATTGGCCACGGGCTCCTCCGGATCCGGACGTTCCTGGAACACCGGGCGCATGACCATACCGCCGCCCGCACCGTCGTGATCGAGGATCGCGGTGTGCTCGCGCTGTTCTTTCTCAACAACAACCTGCACCTCGTGCACCACATGCACCCGAGCGCACCCTGGTTCCGCCTGCCCGGCCTCTATGCGCGCGACGCCGGCCGATACCTCAGCCGCAATCAGGGCTACCGCTACCGGTCTTACGCGCAGATCGTCTACCAGTACCTCCTTCGGCCGAAGGATCCGGTCCCGCATCCGCTGATGCCGGACCGCGCCGCCCCGCACAGCCAGGCGCACGACAGCGCCGTCCCGCCCCTCACGACGCTGCGGCACGGAGGCGGTGTGTCCTCTTGACCTCCCTCGCCTGCCCCCGCATGTGCCACGCAACGGGGGGCAGTCATGTATCAACCTGCGATCAGCGGAACGGGCGTCTTTACACCGGATCAGGTGATCACGAACGACGAACTCGTTGCGGCGTTCAACGCCTATGCCGATCGCCAGAACCAGCACCACGCCGCTGAGATCCAATCGGGCGCGCGCGCCGCCATTCCGCACTCCTCCGCCGCGTTCATCGTCAGCGCATCCGGGATCGAACAGCGTCACGTCCTCGACAAGGCCGGGGTGCTCGATCCCGAAACCATGCACCCGATCCTGACGGCCCGGCCGGACGAGGCGCCCTCCGCCATGGCGGAGATGGCGCTGCCGGCCTGCCACGACGCGCTCGAGAAGGCCGGCGTGGCTGCCGCGGAGGTCGACGCGATCCTCTGCGCGGCGTCCAACCACGAACGTCCCTACCCTGCAATCGCCATCGAGATCCAACAGCTTCTGGGCACCGGCGGCTTCGCCTTCGACATGAACGTGGCCTGCTCTTCCGCCACGTTCGGGATCCAGGCCGCCGCCGACATGATCCGCTCCGGCAGCGTGCGAAAAGCGCTCGTCGTCAGCCCGGAGATCTGTTCCGCCCACCTCGAATGGCGCGACCGGGATTGTCACTTCATCTTCGGCGATGTCTGCACGGCGGTCCTGCTGGAACGCGCCGAGGACGCCGGGAGCGGCCATTTCGTGATCCGCTCCACGCGCTGCGCCACCGCCTTCTCCAACAACATCCGCAACAACAACGGCTTCCTGCGCAGAACGCGCCCCGGCCACATGGACGACCGCCGCGACATGCTCTTCATGCAGGAGGGCCGCAAGGTCTTCAAAGAGGTGCTGCCGATGGTGTCCGCCCATATCGCCAGCCACATGGCCGACGAGGGCGTCGGCTCCGAGGCGCTGAAACGGCTGTGGCTCCATCAGGCCAACAAGACCATGAACGACTTCATCGGGCGCAAGGTGATGGGCCGCCAGCCCACCGCCGAGGAACAGCCCAACATCCTGCAGGACTACGCCAATACCTCGTCGGCCGGCTCGATCATCGCGTTTGCGCAACATCAGGGCGGGTTCGCGCCGGGCGAGATCGGCCTGATCTGCTCGTTCGGAGCGGGCTATTCCGTCGGTTCCGTCCTGCTCGAACGCGCCTGAGGCCCGCCCCATCTTGCCCGACGGCGCCGGGCGCGCCATGCTTTGCGCAATCACAACGAGCAGGACACCCCGAATGACCCTCCCAACACTCCGCCGGGCGCTCACCCTGGCCGCACTGCTTGCGCTCTCCGCCTGCGGCGTCCCATTCGTCCCGCTGATCTGACCCCGGGAAATCGCGGACAA
>JBCDGG010000039.1:0-34588 GCA_038757905.1 Pseudomonadota bacterium
CGGACAGGCGCGCGTGCTGACGAACCTGTTCTCCACCGACTTCGAAGAGAGCGACGAGATGCCGGCCGAGTTCGAGCAGGTCGACATCAACGAGCTGCGTCTGTCCGTCGCCGGGGCCGAACTGACCGGAGAGGGCTCGGTGGCGCTCGACAATGAAACGCCCGGCCCCTTCGGCCCGGACAGCCCAGCACCGGACGGCACGATCAACCTGACGCTGACCGGTGGGCAGGCCCTGCTGGATACGCTGGTCAACATGGGGCTCCTGTCGCAGGACGACGCGATGATGGCCCGGATGATGACAGGCATGCTGGCCCGCCCGGGCGACGGCCCTGATACGCTGGTCTCCGAGATCACGCTTCAGCCCGACGGGACGATCCTTGCCAATGGCGCGCCGCTGCCGTTCTGAGGCGGTTGTGCGGCCCCATCCGCCCAGGCCGCACAGAGCTTGAGCGCGCGGGCCGCATAGGACCGGCGCCGCGGATCCCCCTGCGGCGTGCGCGTGTCCGCCCAGGCGCAAGACGCAGCCGCCCTCAACGCCACGAAGAGCGGCAGGTGCCGGGCGACCTCGCCGTCCGCCCTGCCGCGCCGGGCGGCGTAGCCCTGCACAAGGGCAGCGCTTAGGGCGGGGAACTCCGCCCGGTCGGCATGGGCGACCAGGGCCGTGCCAAGGTCGTAGCCGCGGTAACCGATCCCGCAATCGTCAAAGTCGATCAGCGTCGGGCCCTGTGCATCGTCCAGAACGTTGTCGGCGAGTACATCGGCATGGATCAGCCCGGTGTCGGCCTCTCCGAGATGGCCAAGGGTGGCGCGCATGAGATCGCGCAGGCCAGCCAGCCGCGCCTGCTCGGGGGCGGAAAGGGCCGGGCTCTCCCAGAACCGGCCCCAGATCGGCGTATCGCCGAGAAGGCCCGCCGCGTCCCAGCGCGGCAGCGCCGCCGTCGGGATCTGCCCGGCCAGGGCATCGGCCGCGCCGTGAAACCGCGCGAGCGTGTCGCCAAGGGCCTGGAACCGCTCCGGCTCTGGCGCCATAGGCCGGCCCTTCACCCAGGAGACGACACTGGCCACCCGCCCGTCCCCGGCATCGGCCAGCCACGCCCCGGACGCCGTGCGCACCGGGTGGGGGCAGCGCACCCCGGCATCGGCCAGCGCGGTCGTCCATTCGAGCTCCGCACAGATGGCATCGCGCGCACGGTAGCCCGGCCGGTGCAGGCGCAATGCCACGTCGCGCGCGCCATCCAGCCGCGCGCGATAAACGGCGTTCTCGCGCTCGGCGACTTTCGCCACCCCATCCGCCGCGCCCCACGCGGCGAGCACCTTGGCCGCCAGGGCAACGGTCATTCGGCGAGCGCCAGCGTCTCAGCCAGGGCCCTGTCGAGCGTTTCGACCAGGTGTTCGACATGGGCCGGCCCGAAGGGCAGCGGCGGGCGAATCTTGAGGATGTGCATCTCCCGGCCGATCCGGCCGATCAGAACGCCATCGTCCTTCATGCGCTCCATGATCTCCTCCGCCAGCGCGGTGGCCGGCCGCCCCGCCGCGTCGACCAGTTCGACGCCGGCCATCAGCCCATGACAGGTTACCCGGGCAATCGCGGGATGCGACAGTGCGCGCAACTCCCGGCCCAGCATCGCGCCGGTCGTGGCGGCGTTCTCGATCAACCCCTCGTCGAGCAAGATGTCGATCACCGCCAATCCAGCGGCCGCGGCGACCGGTGTCGCCGCGAAGGTATTGAAGTAGCCGAACCGCTCGCGGAACGCCGCCATGTGCGAGACGCGGGTGACGAGCCCGGCCAGCGGGTAGCCGTTGCCCAGGGATTTACCGAGCACGGCGATGTCCGGCTGCGTTTCGACAAAGGCGTGCCCCCAGACATGGGTGCCCAGCCGCCCCAGGCCCGGCTGCACCTCGTCCGCGATCAGAAGCCCGCCAGCCGCGCGGACGCGCGCCGCGGTGTCCTCCAGCCAGCCCGGCGCCACGCCCGGCAGCCCCTCGTTTGCGAAAACCGGGCAGAGGACGAGCGCGGCAAGGCCGTGGCCCGCGCTCTCAAGCTCTGCGATAGCGCGGGACACGTCGGCGGCAAAGGTGGCGGGCTGCGCGGCCGTGGAGCCGCCGAGCGGGGCCAGCGCGCTGGGCGCCGGTACCAGCCGGATGTGCTCGGGGTATCCGCCGAGCGGCGGGCGCCGCGTCGACAGCGCGGACACCGCAGCGGTGTTTCCATGGTAGGTGTTGTCGGTCGCGATCAGACCGTCCCTCCCGGTCACGGCGCGGGCCATACGCAAGGCCACGTCCATCGCCTCGGAGCCGGTGCAGGTGAAGAGGACCTGCGCCATCGGCGGCGCGAAGGTTTCCAGAAGACACTCGGCGTAGTCGAGGATCTCGTCATGGGTGTATCTGGAATGGGTGTCGAGCGTTGCCGCCTGCCGCGCCACCGCCTGCACCACCCTGGGATGCGCGTGCCCCACATGCGGGACGTTGTTATAGGCGTCGAGGTAGGTGCGCCCGCCCTTATCGGTCAGCCAGACCCCCTCGCCCCGCACGATGTTCAGGGGCGTGCGGTAGAAGGTGGGCACGTTGGGGCCAAAGAGCCGCTGGCGCCGTTCCGTCAAGGTCTCCATCAATCCTCCCCCGATACCGGGCCCCGCAGGGCCTTCACATCCGACCGCCGCGCCTTGGCCGCCAGCCGCCGCTTTTTGGAAGCGAGCGTTGGGCGCGTTGCGATCCGGCGCTTGGGCCGCTCGGCGGCTTTGGCGACAAGCTCGGCAAGGCGCTTGCGGGCGATCTCACGGTTGCGCGCCTGGCTCCGGGTATCGTCGACCTTCAGCACAATTGCACCCTCCTCCGTCCAGCGCCGCCCGGCAAGCCGCTTCAGCCGGGCTTTCACAGGATCGGACAGGTTGGGGCTGCGCGCAGCCTCGAACCGAAGCTCGACGGCCGTCGCCACCTTGTTCACGTTCTGGCCGCCCGGGCCGGAGGCGCGGATGAATTGCTCGGTCAGCTCCCAATTCTGCAGGGTGATCTGGTCGGTTATGCGAAGCATGGCGCTCTCCTGCTTGCCGCGCTCATACCATGCCCGCGCTGGGGATGGAAAAAGCGAAGGTATGGAGCGTTGTCCGCAAAACCTGGACCGCCCGAAGGGGCCCGTCCTGCGCAATGATTGGGGGTGAAGCCCTCGCCCCGGCAAGAGGGAAGGCCACCCGGCTGCACCGCCCCGGGAGATCAGACAGGCGGTGCGGTCGCGATCCTTCGGACCGCACCCGAGCGGTTGGGGGAGCAGCTCGACGCCCCGTTCTCCGCCCTTCGCGCCCCGCGCCTTCCGGCGCGCTTCGGGGCTGCCCAAACCCTACTTAATGAGTAAGGTTTCCCCATGCAGCAACCGGAGGGTGGATATGCTCAACGAATTCAGGGAATTTATTGCACGCGGCAATGTGATGGACATGGCCGTCGGGATTATCATGGGGGCGGCCTTCACGGCCATTGTCGCCTCCATGGTCGATGATCTGATGAACCCCGTCATCGCGATCTTCACGGGCGGTATCGACTTTGCAGGTCTGAAGGTGCCGCTGACGGACGCCGCCGATGGCCCGGCGTTCAACTACGGCAACTTCATTATGGCGATCATCAACTTCCTGATCGTGGCCTGGGTGGTGTTCCTGCTGGTCAAGGGCGTGAACCGCATGAAACGCATGGTCGAAGCCGAGGAGAGCGAGGCCGAGCCGGAGCCCGAGGGCCCGACGGAGAAGGACCTGCTGATGGAAATCCGCGACGCGCTCGTCAGCCAGAACCGGACGCCGGCGGAGTAGACCGCCGAGGCGCGGAAGAGCCGAAGACGCAGAACAGGAAAAGGGCCGCCCCGATGGAGCGGCCCTTCCGAGTTCTATGGAGGTGGGGTCGATCAGGGCTTGTCCGTGCCGCAACCGGCGACAAGCGACCCGCGCGGAGGCGAAAGCGCCTCAGGGGCTGCCCTACAGGCGTGCCTCCCGCGCTGTTCCGACACCTCTCTCCAGTATGACTCTCGACACTGGATCACCTCCTTTCAGTTGTTGCGGTTGACGTCGAAGGTGGCACAGGCCACCCAAAAGTCAACGCATTTCCTGAGTGGCCAATGCCCGTGTGACAATCAGGCGGAACGGTGCAAGGGCCAGCAAGGCCAGCGTCAGCTTCACGGCCCAGTCCGCCACGGCCAGCGACACCCAGAGCGGCGCGATTGGCCCAACGCCCAACAGTGGCAGCGTCTCCTGCGCCCAGCCCGGGACATTCGCGGGCTCCATCGTGTTGAAGGCCGCCGCAAACGCCACCGAGAAGAAGATCGCGGTGTCGACGGTGGAGCCCAGCAGCGTGGACACCAGCGGCGCCCGCCACCACACGCCGTGACGCAGGCGGTTGAACACCGTCACGTCGAGCAGTTGGGCCACCAGGAACGCCGTGCCTGAGGCAACGGCAATCCGGAACGTCGTCGCGTCGAACTGCGCTGCCACGAGCGAGCAGAATACCCCGACGATGAAGCCGGAAAAGACAACCTGCCGGGCGGGGCCGGATCCGTAGACGCGGTTCATCACGTCGGTCACCAGGAAGGCGAGCGGATAGGTCAGCGCACCCCAGGTCAGCCAGTCGCCGAGCAGATATTGCACGAGGATGTTCGAGGCCACGACGATCGCGGCCATGGCAAAGATGCCGGGCAGAAGATGACGGGTCATATCGGTTTCCGTTTTTACAAGGTTGCGGAGACTTGCCAGCGCGGGCCAACGCCCGGCCGGAGAGCGCTCCGGCTACTGTCCCGGCGCGCCAGATGCAAGCGAAAGCCGCCCCAAACCCACCTCGACAATCTCGGAACGCTGAAACGCGTTCCCATTGTCGTCGGCAATCATGACAGCGCGGAGCCGGCCCTGCGCATCGGCCCATATTCCCAAGCCTTCGAGATTGCCGAAGCGCCCGACGGGCGACGCAAAGACGATCTCGCCCGCCAGAGTTGCCTCCGGACGTGCGCGTTCAAGATCGAACCGGCGCACCCGGCTGGCGAAGCCGACGATCCCGAAGCGGCGTTCCAGCAGATAGAGCGCACCGTCCGGGCCGAAATCCGCGCCGACGGCGAGCCAGGTTGCATCGCTGCTCAACCCGGCGGCCCGGGCCCAGCGCGGCGGCCCCGACGGGGGCTCTTCGTACCGATAGAGCGGGAACGGGGCGCCGAAACGGGGCGGGCGCTCCGGCAGGGTATAGAGCCTCCCCGCTAGATCCCGCGCGACGGCTTCGAGACCGCGGTTGCGGGGCAGGTCCTGCGCGGCGGGCACATCCGGCACGGCCCAGGAGCGGCGCCAGGCCCCGTCGTAGCGACGGACGCGCGCCGTGCCCTCGAAGGACACGTAGGCCGCGCCATTCGACGGTGCGATATCCAGGCCCTCCGCATCGGGAACGGTGCCTGCCGGCTCCCGCGAGAGGCCGGGCAGGCGCTCCGGCGCCGCGGCATCGACCCGCATCAAGCGGCCGTCGGCCGTGCGCCGCAACGCGCCTTCGCTGCGCATGCCCCGGTCGGAGACGGCCCAGAAGCGCGTACCGTCGGGGGACACATCTATCCCGGACCAGCCGCCATGGGCCTCTCCGGCATGGGGAAACGGCAGCGACAAGGCGGTTTCCGGCCCGGTCTCCCGGGCGGCGAGCGCCGCCATCCCCAGCAGCGCCACCGCACCGCAGAGGCCGAAGCAACTGCCGCGCAGGACCGCGCTCACCGGGCCGCGAGCACCCGCTCGCATTGCTGGGGAAGATCGGCCATCGTGAACTCCCGCGCGCCCCGTTTGCGCGGGGCGGGCGTGCTCGGCTTTTCCACCTTCTTCGGCGGGTTGAGGTAATCGGTTACCCACCACATCAGCGTATCGTCACACCCGTTCCCGCCTTTGGACAGCTCCGCCACGGTGGGGGTCTGGGTGACGCAGTCGCGATCCCCCCGCGGGCATTTCAGACGGACGTGGAAATGGTAATTGTGCCCGAAGATCGGCCGGATCTTCTGAAGCCACGCCTTGTCCGCGCGCTTGGCTGTCTTGCACATCTCGATTTTCACCGGCGGCGTCACGAACACCCGGTCGACCCGCGTGTCGGACGCCGCCGCCTTCAGGATCTCGTGGTGCGCACGGGTCCAGTTCCGGTTGACGGACCGCTGATCGGCCGAACGAACGTTGATCGACGACAGGCTCTCTCGCTCGCCCCGGCTGAGATTAAGCCGCGTCGCGGGCTTCATCCAGATGTCGATGTCGAGGCCGATCTGATGGCTCTGGTGGCCCGATGTCATCGGGCCGCCCCGGGGCTGCGAGATGTCTCCGATGTAAAGGCCCCGCCAACCCACCGTCGTGGCGAAACGCGACAGATCCTCGATGAAATCGATCGCAAACGGGTGGCCCCAGTTGCGGTTCCGGCTGAGCCGCATCGCCTGCCAGGTCGGCCCCGTCTCGCGCAAGCGCACGAACCCCGCCCCGCAGCCTTTGGCGTAGGAGCCGATGGCCGCGGGAGACTGCGCCGTCGGCGTCTTCTTTGCGCCGAATAGCTGGTTCGCGCGGGATTGCGCATCGGCCGTCGTTGCAAGGGCGAGGCCGGCAAGAAGGCTCAGGCACAGGGCTAGGAGGCGGCAGGTCGACGGGAAGGGGAAGCGGGCGGTGAAGTCCATTCGTCGCGGGCTCCGTCTGGTTTGGTCCAGACTAGCAGAACCAGCCCGATCAGGAAGAGCCCAATCAGCGGCGAGATCCCCGCGCTCTGACTTCCCGTGACATCTGTGACAAATCCGATGGACAGGGGCGCCAGAAACGCCGTGGCCTTGCCCGCCAGCGCGTACAGGCCGAACGCTTCGGTCATGTGCGCCTCGGGCGCCTGCCGGCACATCATCGACCGGGAGGAGGATTGCAGCGCCCCGCCGGCGGCGCCGATCCCCGCGCCGATGACGTAGAATGCCAGATCCGGCAGGCGCGAGCCTTCGGCGACGGCGAAACCAAGCACGCTCTCGCGCGAGATCGTGATGACGGCCGACGCGAGGACGGTCAGAAGCAACACGCACACCAAGATCACGGGCTTGGGGCCGAAGGCGCGGTCGGCCCGCCCCCCGATCCAGGCAAACAGGGCCGCCGTGACGACGGCCAGAATGCCGAAGACGCCAACATCGATCACCCCCCAGCCCAGCACGCCCGTCGCGTAGATCCCGCCGAACACATAGAACCCGTTCAGGGCATCGCGGTAGAACATGGACGCCCCGAGGAAGGAAAACAGCGACGGTCGACGCGGCAGCGCGCGAATGGTCGACCGAAGCTCCGGCCACGCCGACCGCAGCGCCGCGCCCAGCGGCAGGGCGCCGGGCTGCGGCGTCTCCCGGACCCATAGGAAGAACGGGATGATGAACACCAGAAACCACGCAGCGACGAACGGCCCGACAATGCGCGTGCCCTCCCGCGCCGCCGCATCCAGGCCGAAGGCCGGCGCAATGCCGAGCAGCGTGGTGCCGGACGCACTCTCGGCAAAGAAGAACAGCATGATGATGAGTGCAAAAAGGCCGCCCAGATAGCCAAACGCCCAGCCCGAGCCGGAAATGCGCCCCACCTCTTCCAGGGGGCCGAGCGAGGGCAGCATCGCATTGGTGAAGATCGTCGCGAACTCCATCCCGATCAGCCCGACTGCGAAGAAGATCAGAGTCAGCGTGAGATTAAAGTCACCCGGTGCGGCCAGCCACAGCCCCGCCGCGCCTACGACGTAGAGACACGAGAAAACGGCGACCCAGCGGATGCGGCGCCCGCCCTTGTCGGCCATCGCACCGAGAAGCGGCGCGAGCACCGCGATCACGAGCCCGGCCGCACCGACGCCGTAGCCCCAGGCAGCCTGCGCAGCGGACCCGTCCCCCAGGATCTCGGTCACGTAGGGGCCAAAGATGAAGGTGATCAGAAGGGTGTTGTAGGGCTGGCTCGCCCAGTCGAAGAAGTACCAGCCCCAGATCCGCTGCCGCGTGCTCGGCATGCCGTGCTCCCTCGCGCGCCCCGATCATGGCGCAGTCAATCATGTGCGGCGGTGCGGCGAAAGGGGCAAGCCGCCGAGGGCGGGCTAGGAAGAAGCCCGAAGCTTCCGAATGGGTGACCCTGCGCGCCTAGCCAGTGAATGTCATCTCCGAAGGCGCCCGCCGCAGACCACCGGGGCGAGCACCACGCCACCGGCGGATACGAGTGCAAGCCGTTGGGCGAGACCTCGGACGGTCCGGAGTTCCGCCTCGCTTCCCGGAAAGGGGACAGGATCAATCAGGGTGCCGCGCGAGCGGCCCAATCTGCCGGGCCGCCCAAGGGCTGAAATCACCGACCCGCGTGGATCGCCCGGTGGCGCGCGGTCATTGCCCCACGACGATGCGGCGCGCCTCGGCCTTCGGCGGGCCGGAACGGCTCGGCCCGATGCCCGTCATGTTGGATTTCACGCCCTTCTGGATCTCGGTCTGGATATCGCCGAAGGAGATCGGCCCGGTCTTCACCCCCGTCGTACGCTCGCGCATCTGCGAAAGCGAGCGCCCCATGTCGCTGTCCGAATGGCCCGGCCGCCCGACCTCCGGCGCGCGCGGGCCGTCGCTGAAAAGGCCGCCCGCCATCAGTTTGCTCACATCCGGCATGGGCGCGTTGTTGGCGAACTCGTAGATCATGCCATAGAGCTTCAGGCCCGCATTCATCTGCCAGTCCGGAATGTGGCCGAACGCCTGGTTCGGCGCGGGCGCGGCGGTCCGCAGACCGACGAACCCCAGCGTCAGGGAAATCGAGATGATCATCATCACAAGGCGGAATGGTCTGAACATGGCGGTCACTTCCTGGGCGGGTCGGTGCCGTTACGTAACCACTCCGAAAGGGCAAATTTGAGGCATCCCGATGGAGATTCGTACCCCTAGGGCTGGAGCGGCTCCAACCATGCGATCACCAGCGGCAGCGTCACGATTGACGCGGTCGTCGAGAACAGGATGGCCGCGGAGACGCGCGCGGGCGCGACACCGTAATGCTGGGCAAGAATGTAGACATTGCCCGCCACCGGCAGCGCCGACGCCGCGATCATGATGGTGGCGGCAAACGGCTCCACGTCGAAGACGACGAGCGCCGCGAAGGCCACGGCCGCCGGGTGCAGCACCAGCTTCGCCGTCGACAGCCAGAGCGCAACGCTCACCCGTTCGGCGCTCTTGCTGGCCAGCGATGCGCCGATGGCGAACAGCGCCCCCGGCGTCGCCGCGGCCCCGAGCAGCCCCAGAAACCGCTCCAGCGGGGCCGGAAACGGCAGATCGATCGCCGACCACAGAAGACCGGCCGAGATCGACACGATCATCGGGTTCTTCAGCAGCCCCAGCCCGACCGTCCGCAGCACCGCCGGGCTGACCCGGCCATCGCGGCTGCCGACGATCAGGATCACGATCAGCGAGGAGAACACGATCAGGTCCATCGCCAGCAGCAGCATCATCGGCCCGACGGATGCGGGCCCAAAGAGCAGCACGAACATCGGCACGCCCAGAAACCCGGTGTTCCCGATGACTGCGCATTGCGCCTCGACCGCGGTTTGATCGATGGGGAGGCGCCGCAGCAGGGCCACCGCCGTCGCGATCAGATAGACGGTGAACGTGCCCCAGAGGTAGGCATAGATGAACGGCAGGCTGACGATCTCGCTCAGGGACAGGTCCGCCGAGAACCGGAAGAGCATGGCCGACAAGGCGAAGTAGAAGACGAACTTCGTCAGATAGGCGGTGGCCTCCGGCGTGAAGAACCCGGTACGCCCCGCCCAGTAGCCAACGCCGATCAGGCCGAAAAACGGCAGGGTTTCGAAGAAGATCGCCAGCATCGCACCTGCCCTAGCCCAGCGCGCCGGAAACGCCAAGTCAGCGTCGCCTTGCTCCGGTCCCGCACGCGGGGTTAGAGTGGGCAGCGGGAGTAGCCATGAACGTTCAACGCCAGCCAGACCCGGCCGAGAAGGCACCCATCAAGCGTGGACGGAAGTACCACCAGGTGATTGCGGGTGCGCGCGAGGTGTTCCTTGCGGCCGGTTTCGAAGGGGCAAGCGTCGATGATATCGCGAAAGCGGCCGGCGTTTCGAAGGCGACTCTGTACGCCTATTTCCCCGACAAGCGCCTGTTGTTCATGGAGGTGGCGAGCATCGAATGCCGCCGCCAGACCGATGACGCCATGGAAGAGCTGGACATGTCGCGCCCGCCATCGGAGGTGCTGTCCTTCGCCGCGCAGCGGATGATGAACTTCATTCTTTCCCCGTTCGGGCGCGGCGTCTTTCGAATCGTGGTGGCCGAGACGGAACGCTTCCCCGAGATCGGGCGCGAGTTCTGGCTTTGCGGCCCGCAGCGCGGGCGCGAGATTCTGGCCGATTACTTCCGCGAGGCCTCCGCCCGGGGAGAGTTGAAGATCGACGATTACCGGCTGGCCGCCGACCAGTTCTCCGAGCTCTGCAAGGCCGATGTGTTTCCGCGGATGATCTTCGGGATCGCGCGCGAGTTCAGCGCGGAGGAACGGCGCCGGGTGGCGGAGGGCGCGGTCGAGATGTTTCTGGCACGCTACGGCGCCGAACGGCCCGGCCTGCCGGCTTCCGCGAGAGACAAGCCCGCCAGTTCGCAACCCGGCGCCTAATTGAGCCGAAGCCGCTCGCGGGTGAAAAAAACCCGTGTCTCGAGACCAGCCGGGGCCCGCGTCGGAAGGCGGCTGGGCCAGCCCTCGCGCTCCCGATGCTCTCGCGATCCGTCACCTTGCCCTGGCGGCCGGGCGAGCAAGGGCGGCGGCCCCTACCGAATCGCACGGCTCTCAATCCAGCCGACGCACCAGAAGCTGGTTGCCGGGGCCGCGCTTCGTCTCGAAGAGCTTGATGGCCTGAACAAGGTCGGACAGCTTCTTCTTGCCATAGGATCGGGTGTCGAAATCCGGGTTCGAGGCGACGACGAATTGCCCGAGCGGACCCAGCGCATACCAATCGTCGTCCTGGTCGATGGAATCCATCGCCTTCAGGATCAGATCGCGCGCTTCGCCCAAAGGCTTGATCTCGACCTCGTCGACCTCGTTGCGCTCCGCCTCGTCCTGGCCTTTCTTGTCCCGGCTGGGCTTCGGCTTGGGATCCCTAGGCTTGGTGATGTTCTCGAGATAGATGAACCGCTTGCAGGCTTGCACGAACGCCTCCGGCGTCTTGCGCTGGCCGATGCCGAACACGTCGAGCCCCTGCTCGCGGATGCGGCTGGCAAGCCGCGTGAAATCGCTGTCCGACGAGATCAGCACGAACCCGTCGAACCGGCCAGTATGCATCAGATCCATCGCATCGATCACCAGCGCGATATCCGAGGCGTTCTTGCCCACGGTGTTGGCCGGCTGATGATGCGGGACGAGCCCGTATTCCGCCGTCACCTTCGACCATCCCCGCATCTGTTGGCTGGAAAAATCCCCGTAACAGCGCCGCACGCTCGCCTCGCCCAGCGTGGCGATCTCATCGAAGATCTCCCGCGTGTATTGCGGCGAAGTGTTATCGGCATCGATCAGAACGGCGAGAAGCGGGCGATCGTCGGCCATATCAGAGCTCCGGACTTAGGTCTTTCATCAGAACGTATGCGTCGACGAGGCCCTGCGCCGGGTGCCGGAACGCACGCGGCAGCCGCCCCACCTCTGCATAGCCTTCGCTGTACCAGATATGCAGCGCCGCGGCATTCGTGCCGACGACGAAGTTGAACTGCATGGCGAGAAACCCGGCCTGCCGGGCCAGGTCCTCGGCGTGGTGCAACATCGCGCGGGCGATGCCGCGCCCGCGTGCGGCGGGCGATGTGATGAAACCGGCATTGGCCACATGCGCCCCGCCGCCGCGCTGATTGGGGCGCAGGTAATAGGTGCCCAAAGCCTGCTCGGCCTGCGCGAGAAAGGCCCGGTGGGGCGCTCCCGTCCAGTAGGCCAGCGCTTGCTCGCGCGGGATGTCGGGCTCGATGGCGTAGGTGTCCCCCGCGCGAAACACCGGTTCGAGAAGCGACCAGATCCGGTCTTCATCGGCACCGGTCGTAGGTCGGATCGTCAGGGGGGCGGCCATGCCCGAGCTATGACACAGCCGCCCCACCTTCGAAACCGCCGTTATTCGCCCAGCGCGATCCCCTCGCGCCGGGGGTCGGCACCGCCCTGCAGCGTGTCGCCCACGACAATGGCGTGCAGGCCCGAGGTCAGCCCGCGCGCATTCACCTCATAGCCCATCTCGGTCAGCGCGTCGCTCAGCGCCACCGCGTCGGTCTCCTCCTCGACGTCGTAGGTGCCGAAACGGTTCACGAGATGCGGCATCGAGATCGCTTCCTGGATGTTCATGCCCCAATCGGTATGCGCGATGATCGTCTTGGCGACATACCCGATGATCCGGCTGCCGCCGGGCGAGCCGATCACCAGCGCCGGATCGCCCTCGTCCAGCACAATGGTCGGCGCCATCGACGACCGCGGGCGCTTGCCCGGCTCCAGCCGGTTGGCGATGGGCGCCCCGTCGCGGTGGGTGCGGAACGAAAAGTCCGTCAGTTCGTTGTTCAATAGGAACCCGCGCACCATCAGGCGCGATCCGAAGCCGTTCTCGATCGTGGTGGTCATCGAGAGGGCGTTGCCCTCCGCATCGACGATGGAGATGTGCGAGGTCGAGGGGAACTCGATGCTCTCATCCGGCGCCCAGATCTGCGCGTGGTCCCATTCCGGGGCGCCGGGCGCGACCTCGGGCAGTGCATCGTCACCTTGAAGCAACTCCGCCCGAGAGGCGAGGTAGGCCGGATCGACCAAGCCCGCCGTGGGCATCGGCACGAAATCCTGGTCGGCCATGTAGAGGCCCCGGTCGGCGAAGGCCAGGCGCGAGGCATCGCCGATCAGCCGCCAGGCTTCCGGGTTGTCGGGGCCAAGCTCGGCCAGGTCGAACCCGTCGAGCATGCCGAGGATCTGACCGACTGTCAGCGCGCCCGACGAGGGCGGCCCCATTCCGCAGACGTCGAGGCCCCGGTACTCGGCACAGACGGCGGGGCGTTCGATCACATCGTAGATCGCAAGATCCGTCATCGAGAGCACGCCGGGATTGCCGGGTGCCGTGCGGACGGTTGCCACGATGTCGGCGGCGATAGGTCCCGAATAGAACGCCTCGGCGCCCTGCGCCGCGATGGCGCGCAGCGTGGCGGCATAGTCCGGGTTGACCAGCGTGTCGCCCGCCTGAATGGCCGTGCCGCCGGGGTAGAAATACGCCTCGGTCGAGCGGAAGCGGCGCAGGCGCTCCTCCCCCCCTTCCACGAGGGCCGCAAGACGCGGCGACACGGTGAACCCGCCATCCGCCAGCTCGATCGCTTCGGCAAAGAGCGAGGCCCAGTCCGCCTCGCCCCAAAGACCGTGCGCGGCTTCCATCAGCGCGGGCGTCCCCGGTGTTCCCACGGATCGGCCCCCGATCACCGCATCCCAGAAGGCCAGCGGCTCGCCGGCGTCATCCTGGAAGAGGGTGGGCGTCGCCTCCAGCGGGGCCGTTTCGCGCCCGTCGAGCGTTGTGATCTCGCCGCTCGCGGCATCGAAGTAGACAAGGAATGCGCCGCCTCCGAGGCCCGAGCTTTGTGGCTCGACAAGCCCAAGCACGGCCTGAACCGCGACCATGGCATCGGCCGCGCTGCCCCCCTCGCGCAGCACCCGTGCGCCGGCTTCGACGGCGAGCGGGTTGGCCGCGGCGACCATCCAGTTCTCCGCCTCGACAGGCGTACCGGCCGACTTCGCGTCGAGCGCGGCGGACGCGGCCTCCGACAGAGCGCCGAACTCGGTTACGGCGCCGGCCTCGAACTCCGGGTCGACGGCATCGGCGGCCTGTTGCGCCGCAGCGGGAAAGGCCAGTGCTAGGGCAAGCACGGCCGTGGCTGATCTACGTATCATGAGGGTCTCCCTGGGTTGGTCGCGTATCGGCGACTCAACCGCAGGGTGACAGTATTTGCAGACAGGAGCGAGACCCATTCGCCCGGGCTCATCGTGCCGCCGCCACCCCGGGAGCACCGCACGGGCGGACGGCCCGAGCCGCACTGCCGACGGCATTCGCGGATTGGACAAAGTCGACGGCGGGGCGGCGTGGGAGGGCATCAGAATGATCACAAAGGGCCGCCGTCAGATCGCGCATCGCCGGCGGATCACCGCCAATGGTGCCGGGTCTGCGACGGCGCGCCTGCAGCCCAGTGTTGCGGTGGGCAAGGCACCCGAGCAGCGCAGGCTGGCCCGGCGCATCCTGCTGCTCAGTACACCACGACCGACCGGATCGACTCGCCGCTGTGCATTAGATCGAACCCGCCGTTGATGTCGGCCAGATCGAGCGTGTGGGTGATCATCGGGTCGATCTCAATCTTCCCGTCCATGTACCAATCCACGATTTTCGGCACGTCGGTTCGGCCCCGCGCGCCGCCGAAGGCCGTTCCCTTCCACGTCCGCCCAGTGACAAGCTGGAACGGCCGGGTGGAAATCTCGGCCCCCGCAGGCGCCACGCCGATGATGATCGACTCGCCCCAGCCCTTGTGGGCGCATTCCAGCGCCGCGCGCATCACCGACACATTGCCCGTGGCATCGAAGGAGTAGTCCGCGCCGCCCTTCGTCAGATCGACAAGGTAGGGGACGAGATCGCCCTCCACCTCGTTGGGGTTCACGAAATCCGTCATGCCGAAATGCTCGGCCATCGGCTTCTTGCCCGGGTTCACGTCGACGCCGACGATCTGGTCGGCCCCGGCCAGCCGCAACCCCTGGATCACGTTGAGGCCGATCCCGCCGAGCCCGAACACCACGCAGCGCGACCCGATCTCCACCTTGGCGGTGTTGATCACCGCGCCGATGCCCGTCGTCACCCCGCAACCGATATAGCAGACCTTGTCGAACGGGGCGTCCTCACGGATCTTCGCCAGCGCGATCTCCGGCAGAACGGTGTGGTTCGAAAACGTCGACGTACCCATGTAATGCAGGATCGGATCGCCATCGAGGGTCGAGAACCGCGACGTGCCATCGGGCATCAGGCCCTGACCTTGCGTTGTCCGGATCTTCTGGCACAGGTTCGTCTTGGGGTTCCGGCAATACTCGCATTCCCGGCATTCCGGCGTGTAGAGCGGGATCACGTGGTCGCCGGGCTTGAGCGAGGTCACACCGGGGCCCACCTCCAGCACCACACCGGCGCCTTCATGGCCGAGAATCGCGGGGAACAGCCCCTCCGGATCGGCGCCGGACAATGTGAAGTCGTCTGTGTGGCACAGACCGGTGGCCTTGATCTCCACCAGAACCTCACCGGCACGCGGGCCGTCGAGGTTCACATCCATGATCTCAAGCGGCTTTCCGGCTCCTATGGCGACGGCGGCACGGGTTCTCATCTCTGGTTTCCTCCCCTCGGGCACCGGCCAGTGCGCATCGGCCGGTTGGACTTCGCCCGGAGGGTGCGGTAAGCCGCTTGGGAATGCAACGCCAAGAGGCTGCCATGTCTGGGAAATCTTTCCTGATCGGGGCAAGTGTCGCCGCCGCGGCCCTGCTTGCGGCCTGCGCGCCGCCGCCACCCTTCGAAGAGGTGACCGATCCGTTCGCGCCGCTTCCGCCCGCCGCCCCCGTAAGCAGCGAACCGCTGGCCACGCCCGGCACGATCTCGGAAGAGGTGGTGCAGGGGCAGGACCCCGTCATCACCCCCGCCGATGGCAGCGCGCCGCCGCAGCCCGACGGCACCGCGAGCGAGACCGTCACCCAGGTGACGCCCGGCGGGCTGGTCGAACGGTTGCCGGACACCTGCATGCTGGAGAACTACCAGCAATACATGGGCACCGACGGGCTAATTGCCGTGGGCCTCGTGACGGACCGGACGGCGCGCCTCGTGGCGCCGGGCGATATCGTGAGCCAAGTCTACGACCCCCAGCGCGTGAACTTCTACACCGACGCAAACGGCCGCGTGGCGCGCATCAGCTGCGGCTGAGCGCGGCCTCCCCCGCGGCGCGCACCTGATCGAGGGTCTGCGCGGTCGACAATGCCTGCGGGTCCACCACCAGTTCCACCATGGACAAGTCCGGCGTGGCGACGGCACGGCGCACCGCGCTGATCGCGGCGTCGGTGTCGGTGACGGTTACGCCTTGTCCGCCATAGGAGCGGGCGAGGCTCGGGATGTCGGGCACAAACAGATCCGTTCCCGAAACGCGGCCCGGATAGTGCCGCTCCTGATGCATCCGGATCGTCCCGTAGCGGCCGTTGTTGACCACCACGATCGTGAGGTTCGCGCCGTATTGCGCGGCGGTGGACAGCTCGTTCACCGTCATCTGCAGGCACCCGTCGCCCGCCAGACAAACCACCGGACGGTCACGGTGCCGCAATCCCGCCGCGACCGCGGCCGGAACCCCATAGCCCATCGACCCGGAGGTTGGCGCGAGCTGGGTCCCGAACCGCTTATACCGATAGTATCGGTGCAGCCACGCGGCGTAGTTCCCCGCGCCGTTGGTAACGATGGCATTGTCCGGCAGAGAGCAAGACAGCGCCGCGATCACCTGTTCCAGCTTCAGGGCGCCGGGGCTTTCCGCCGGGCTCTGCCATGCCTCGTAGCGCGCGCGCGCGGTCTGGCGGCGCGCATTGGTGCCCCGCGGGGCGGCTTCGCTCTGCGCGGTGAGAGCAGCCAGAACGGCGGGCGCAGGTGCGACATAGCCGAGACCCGGCGCATAGACGCGGCCAATCTCCGAAGCGTCGGGGTAGATATGCATCAGGTGCGGCTGCGGCTGCGCGGGATCGAGCAGAGTGTAGCCCGCCGTCGCCGTCTCGCCCAGCCGCGTGCCCAGCGCCAGGATCGCATCCGCCTCGGCGAGGGACCGCCCAAGCGCCGGGTTCATGCCGACGCCGAGGTCGCCGCAATAGCCCGGGTCGCGGTTGTCCATGTAGTCCTGGCGCCGGAACGGCACGGCAATGGGCACATCCGCCGCCGCCGAGAAGCGCGCGAGATCGGCCGCCGCTTCGGCCGACCAGCCCGGCCCGCCCGCGACGACGAGCGGCCGCGCCGCATCCCGCAGCCTTGCGAGAATGGTCTGCGCCACCGCACTGTGATCCGGCTCCGGGCCGATGGCCCGCGGCGGCACGTCTGCAACGGCGGCGCGCGCCGACAGCATGTCCTCCGGCAGCGACAGGACAACCGGCCCCGGCCGGCCGGACGTTGCCACAGAAAAGGCCCGGGCGATCATCTCGGGCAGGCGCGCGGTGTCGCGCACCTCGGCCGCCCATTTCACCAGCGGGCCGAAGAACGCGGGAAAATCGACCTCCTGAAAGGCGCCGCGGCCCTCGTAATCGCGCGGGATCTGCCCGACGAACGCCACCAGCGGCGTCGCGTCGTGCATGGCGACGTGCAGACCGGCCGATGCGTTCGTCGCCCCCGGGCCCCGCGTCACCATCAGCACGCCGGGACGGCCGGTCAGCTTGGCATCGGCTTCCGCCATCATGGCCGCGCCGCCTTCCTGACGGGCGACCACAGTATCGATTCCGCTGTCCACCAGCCCGTCGAGCGCGGCCAGAAAGCTCTCGCCCGGGACGCAGAACACCCGGTCGACGCCGTGAAGCTTCAACTGATCGACGAGGATTTGCCCGCCATGCCGGTCATTTACGTTCATCGATCCCTCCTCGCTGACCAGAACATGGGCAAGGCCGGAGCGGGCTGCAAGGCGGTTGACGCGACCGGCGGGAATGGCCCCTGGCGGCGCGCCGCCGCGGCCTTATGTTGCGCGCGATGCAACCAAGGGATTCGGATAGATGAAGCTGATCGGGATGTGTGGCGCGCTGCGTGCGGGCTCCTTCAATCGCAAGCTGATGCACGACGCGGCGGCCCGCTTTGGCGCCGCCGACTTCACCGACGCCAATCTGCGCATTCCGCTCTACGATGGCGACGAGGAGGCGGCCAACGGCATCCCGAGCCCCGTGCAGACCCTGGCCGACCAGATCGCGGGCGCGGACGCGGTGATCGTCGCCTGCCCGGAATACAATCAGTCGCTGACCGGCGTGATGAAGAACGCGCTCGACTGGGTGAGCCGGGTCGATGGCAGCCCGTGGCGCGACAAGCCGGTCGCGCTGATGTCGGCCGCCGCTGGCCGTGCGGGTGGGGCGCGCGCGAATTATGCCCTAAGGCTGGCAATGGCGCCGTTCCGTCCGGTTGTAGTGAACGGGCCGGAGATCCTGGTCGCCGGCGCCGCGCGGGAGTTCGACGATACCGGCAAGCTGACCAACGCGCGCTACACCGATGCCCTGGACGAGCTGATGGCCCTCTTGCGGGGCGAGGCCGAGCGGCGACGCGCCAGCTGACGGCCCCGGGGCGGGCGCCGTCTGCGCAAACGGCCACCGCGACACGGCAGGGGTTGCGCTGGCCCGGGCGCACTGCGAGCGTCCCCGCCATGAGCGCGGTCGGCCGACAGCAACACGCCAGCGATGCGATGGATCCGGGCCGGGCATCGGCCCTGGCCGCCGTGCTCGACATGCCGGCCCCGCGCGCGGAGCTTCCGCCGTTCTTCCACCAGGCCTACTTCTGGGAGGCCCTGCCACCGGCACGCCTGGGCCGCGACGGCCATCCCGCGCGGGGCCCGTTCATTCCGGATCTCGGCCTGCCCCGGCGGATGTGGGCCGGTGGCCGCTTGTCGTTTCATCGCCCGTTGCACGCGGGCCAGGTGGCCGAAAAGACCAGCGAAATCATTGCCGTCGAGGAGAAGACCGGGCAAACTGGCCGTCTCGCCTTCCTGACGCTTCGGCATGAGATCCGCCAGGACGGCGCGCTGGCGGTGACCGAGGAGCAGGATCTCGTCTACCGCGCGGAGCACACCGCTTCAGCCCCGACGCCGCGGATCCGTCCAGCGCCCGAGGACGCGGCGCCGCGCCTGCACCGCTTCGATCCGGTGCTTTTGTTTCGCTACTCCGCGCTCACCCATAATGGCCATCGCATCCACTACGATCACGCCTATGCCACCGGCACGGAAGGATATGGCGGGATTGTCACGCACGGCCCGCTGCTGGCACAGCTTATGATGCTGCGCGCGGCCGAAAGCGGGCCGCTTGCCGGGTTCACATTTCGCGCAGTTCGCCCATTGTTGGCATCGGAAACGGCCACGATCTGCCAGGACGGCGCGTCCCTTTGGGTGCGCAACGCGTCTGGCGCCCTCAACATGACAGCGGAGGCCACATGGCTTTGATACGCTTCGCGCTCGCCGCGCTTCTCCTGGCAACCCCCGCATTCGCCCAAACGCCGGAGCGCCCGAACCGTCCGAGCTTTCTGCAGGGTATGGGCCTATTGGAGTTGCAGGAGATCGAGATCCGGCGCGATGGCGCGCCCTATATCGCCCTCTCCCTTCCCCAGGGCGGCGGCGTGCAGGCCTATCCGCGCGACACCAGCGACGCGAGCGACAACGTGATCGCAGCGTGGGACTTCGCCACGGACGAGGGTCAGTTCATCGAGTCGCTAACGCTCACCACCGCCGAGGTCGATCTGGCGGATCCGGAGGTGCGGCGCTTCGCGCTGGCCAATATGCTGATGCTGCGCAGCCTGCCGCAGCTCACCGCGCAGTTTCCCTCGGCACGGGTTCTCGGGTTCGGACCATTGCCGCACAATGGCGGGCTCGACATGGTTCAGATGGTCGGAACCTTCGCCGTCCCCGACACCAACCGTGGCATCCTGTTCCGCCACATCGGCGTCCTGCAGCCGGACACGACGCGCGTTCTCGTGGCGATCGTCAACATCGACACCGGCGTGTTTCCCGTCCGCAACGAGGACGATGTGGTCGACACGTTCGCGGGCCGATCGCTCGCCACTCTGCGCTTCACCGATGCCGATGCGCAGGACGATCCCGAGGCGGGCGCCGACGGCGATGCCGAAAAGGCTACAGAGTAGACGCACGGCCGGCCACGGTCGATACGGATCGGTGAGGGCCGGCGCGGCGCGCGGTGTCTCGCGCCCAACCGGGAGGTGGGCCCAGAACCAGGTTTGCGACGAGCACCCACCCCGAAGGCCGAAACGCGTTGTGGGCCAGAGCGTTCGTGAACCGCCCTAGTTGAGCAAGCCCGCGAAACGCATGGCGTCGGAAATGCGCGCCTTCACCGGATCGGAAAGCTCGACCAGTGGCAGACGCACGTCCGGTGCGCACCGGCCGAGCAACGACAGACCAAACTTCGCCCCCGCCAGCCCCGGTTCGAGGAAGATCGCCTCGTGCAACGGCATCAACCGGTCCTGCAACTCCAGCGCCTTGGCATAATCCCCGGCGAGTGTCGCCTCCTGAAAGGACGCGCAGAGGGCGGGGGCGACATTTGCCGTGACGGAGATGCAGCCGCGGCCACCATGGGCGTTGAAGCCGAGCGCCGTGGCATCCTCGCCCGACACTTGAAGGAAGTCAGGCCCGCAGGCCATCCGCTGTTGCGGGACGCGGGCCAGATCGCCGGTGGCGTCCTTCACCCCGACGATGCGCGGCAGCTTTGCCAGTTCGGCCATGGTGGCCACGGACATGTCCACCACGGACCGGCCGGGAATGTTGTAGATGACGATCGGAAGCGGCGAGGCGTCGTTCAGCGCCCGGAAATGCGCGATCAAGCCCGCCTGCGTCGGCTTGTTGTAGTACGGGGTCACGACCAGCACCGCGTCGGCGCCGACGGCAGCCGCATGCTCGACAAAGCGCACCGCCTCGAAGGTGTTGTTGGAGCCCGCCCCCGCGATCACCGGAACGCGGCCCGCGGCGCGCCGCACCACCCGCTCGATCACCTGCTCGTGCTCGGAATGGCTGAGCGTGGGGCTTTCCCCCGTCGTCCCGACCGGCACCAGGCCATGCGATCCCTGCTCGATCTGCCAGTCGACAAGCGCATCCAGCGCGTCGAAATCGACCTCCGCCCCCTTGAACGGGGTTACCAGAGCCGGCATCGAGCCTTTGAGTTCGACCATGTCCCCTGTCCTCCTGCGGATCGCCCAGTGTCGCGCCCGCGTCCCTACCGTCCCCGGCGCGCCTTGCCAAGTTTGTGAGTTGCGTCCCTGAGAACCGGCACTACTTTACGCGGAACCGACGGCCGGCGGACGGCCTCAATGCGGAACCGTCTCCCATGCCCCGCGTCGCTCTTCTCCTCGCGCTTTCGCTGGCCCTTCCCGCGTTACCTTCCCACTCCGAAGTGAGCATCAATGCGGCCGACGCCATGCGCGTGGCGCTGCAGCAGGTGCGCGAGGACGATTGGCGCTCCGCCGATGTCGCGGCGATCCCCGCAGGGCCCGTCGCCCGAACCCTTGTCGAATGGTACCGCCTGCGCGAAGGCGAGGGCACGTTCGATGATTATCAGAGCTTTCTGGAGCGGTATCCGGACTGGCCCGATATCGACCGGCTGCGCACCGCCGCGGAAACCGCCATCCCGCCGAACATGGAGCCGGAGCTGGTGCTGGGCTTCTTCGCTGGCGAGACGCCCACCACCGGGCCCGGCGTGCTGCGTCTGATCGAGGCGCACGAAGCCATGAACCATTCCGGAGACGCCGAGGCGCTTGCGGTTCTGGCCTGGCGCTCGATGCTGCTCGGGTCCGACGCCGAGGCCGCCCTGCTGGGCCAGTACCGTGAACTGCTCGCCCCCCATCACGAGGCCCGGATCGACGAGATGCTCTGGCGCGGGGCCGAGAACGCTGTGCGGCGGATGTACCCGCGGGTCTCGGAAGGCTGGCAGAAGCTGGCCGAGGCCCGGCTGACGCTGGCCGATCAGGCCCCAGGTGTGGATGCCAGGATCGAGGCGGTGCCGGACGCGCTGCAATCGCAGGCCGGTCTGGCCTACGAGCGGTTCAACTGGCGGGCACGGCGCGGGTTGCGCGACAGCGCGATCGAGCTTCTGAACGCAACCTCTACGACGCCTGAGGCGCTCGGAAGGCCCGGGCGCTGGGCCAACTGGCGGCGGATCTATGCCCGCATGATGATGCGCGAAGGCAATCCGGAGCTCGCCTACAGCCTCGCCAGCCGTCATTTTCTGGTCGAAGGCGCGAGTTTTGCGGATCTGGAATGGCTGTCGGGCTACCTCGCGCTGCGCTACTTCGACGATCCCGAACTCGCGCTTTTCCATTTCGACCGGTTCGAAACCGCCGTGGTCACGCCGATCAGCCTTGGCCGGGCCAGCTATTGGCGCGGCCGCGCCTATCAGGCGCTCGACGACACGGTGAACGCCAGCACCGCCTTTCGCGAGGGCGCGCGCTGGCAATCGAGCTTCTACGGGCTGCTCTCCGCCGAGGCCGCGGGCATTCCCATCGATCCGCTGCTGACCGGGGAGGAGAGCTTTCCCACGATCAACGGGTCCGTCCTGGCTGACAGCTCTGTGTTTCAGGCCGCCGAACTGCTGATCGCGGGCGGCGAGCCCTGGCGGGCCGAGCAGTTCCTGCGCCATCTGGCCAGCGTGCTGGAACGCGAGGAGGTGGGCACGCTGGCCACCGCTCTGCTGGAGCTTGACGAGATTCACATCGCGCTGCGCGTCGCCAAGGCGGCCGCCCGCAATCAGGTGGTTGTCCCCGCGGCCTACTTTCCCCTGACCGGCGCGATTGACGGCGACCTGCCGGTCGAACGGGCCCTGGCGCTGGCGATTGCCCGGCGCGAGAGCGAGTTCGATCCGGTCGTCGTTTCGCCGGCGGGCGCGCGCGGCATGATGCAGCTGATGCCCGGCACCGCGCAGGATGTTAGCCGGGATCTTGGCATCCCCTACGACCGTGACGGCCTGACGAGCGACCCGGCCTACAACATCCGCCTGGGCTCGACCTACCTTGCAGAGCTGATCGACAGGTTCGGCCCGGCGCCGATCCTTGTGGCGGTGGGCTACAATGCCGGGCCCGGGCGCGCGGTCTCCTGGGTGGCCGACAATGGCGACCCGCGCTCCGCCGGGACAGATCTTGTCGACTGGATCGAGCACATCCCGTTCCGTGAGACGCGCAACTACGTGATGCGCGTGACCGAGTCGGTCATCAATTACCGCGCCCGTCTCAGCGGCGAGACCGGCCCGGTGCGGATGCTCGACTACTTGCGCAACGGCTGAGGCGCCGCCGATCGTTGTGACCCTCGGTCGGGCGTTGGGATGCCGGCGCCACGAGCGCGGCTGCGAAAGGCGCGGCTCCGCCCTGGCGCCAGGTTTGCCGGAGACGCCGCAGTCGGTCGGCGAAGCCGCTCCACCGTGCCGACCCGAAGCGCCATGGCGGACCGCGCGAGGGCGCGCTCGAAGCCGGAGGGCTTGGTCGGAAGTGCTCGCCCCCGTGGCACACCGGTGTCGGCCACACAGGCGCTGGGCAAGGACGGTGGGCGGCTAGCGGGCGCGCGCGCGCTCCCGCCACAGCGTGAACAGACCGGCGCTGATGACGATGGCCGCGCCAATGGCCACATTGGGCTCCAGCGTCTCGCCAAAAACGGTCATGCCGAGCGATGCGGCAAAAACCAGCTGGAAGTAGGCGAAGGGCTGAACGGCGCTCGCTTCGGCCACCTCGTAGGTGCGGATGAGCAGCCAGTGCCCGCCTGCGCCGGTGATGCAGAGCGCGCCCATCCAGAGCCAGTCACGCCCGGTCATCGGCTCCCAGAACCAGATGCCGATCGCCGTCATGAACACCGCGCCCACCGTCCCCGTCCAGAAGAACGATGTGGCGGTGCTGTCCCTGCGGCCGACATAGCGGGTGAGCAGCCCGTAAAGCGCGAACATCGCGGCCGAGAGCAGCGGCACAAGCGCCTCCGGTGCGAAAACCGTGAACCCCGGGCGCAGGATGATCAGAACGCCGATGAAGCCCACGCCGATAGCGGCCCAGCGCCGCCATCCGACCCGCTCCCCCAAGACCGGGCCCGACAGCGCCGCAATGAGCAGCGGGTAGCAGGCAAACACCGCGTGGCTCTCCACCAGGCCGAGCAGCACGAAGGCCAGAACCATCACGCAGATCTCGGCCGCCAGCAACAACCCGCGAAGCGCCTGTACCAGCGGCTGCTCCGTGGCGGCGGCGGCGCGCAGCCCCTCCTGCCGCGCCGCAATGGCGATGACGAAAGCGGCAAAGAACCAATACCGGATCATCACCACCATCAGCACGTTGTACTCCCCGGCCAGGTGGCGCGAGATCCCATCCTGCATGGCGAACACAAACGTCGTCGCCACCATCAGGCCGATCCCGAGGCGTGTATTCTGCTCCGCCATCAGCGCTCCACCCGGATACCGCGGCTCATATGGCGCTTGCGGCCGAAGCCGGGCCACCGCTCCACATCGAACCCGGCCACGGCAAGCGCGCGGCGCACATGACCGGCCGCGGTATAGGTCGCAAAGGTCCCGCCCGGCACCGTGCGTGCCGCCACATCCGCAAGCAGCGCGGGCCCCCACAGCTCGGGGTTCTTCGCCGGGGCGAATCCGTCGAGGAACCAGGCGTCAGCCTGCCCCGTCCAGTTAGGCACGGTGGTCCGGGCATCCCCCACAATTATCGTGACGTCGAGAGGGCCCACGGCGCCGGTGAACCCCTCCTGCGTCCATTGATCGGCCAGCGCGTCCGCAAGGGCGGCGAGGGCATCGAAGGGGGCGAGGGCCCGGCGCAGGGCGGCAGGTACCATTGGATAGGCCTCGAACCCAATGTAGCGGGGGGCGCAGCCGATCTCCTCGGCCAGATGCGCCAGAGCCAGCAGGTTCAGCCCGGTGCCGACGCCGAGTTCGGCGACGACGAACCCGTCGCGCAGCCGCGCGGACAACGCGTTGCCCTGAAGAAACACATAGCGCGTTTCCGCCAGCCCATCGTCCAGCGAATAATACGGATCGTCGAACCGGCGCGACACGGGTACGTCGCGCCCGGTCCATGCCACACCGCTCTGGTCACGCGTCATGCTCTGCCTTACGCCCTGCTTCGGAGCGCGGACTATCGAAGAGGCAACGACCCTTGGCAAGCAAGCCCGACGTCACGGTGATGGGCGGTGGCATCTTCGGCCTGTCCTGCGCGTGGGAGATGGCGCGGCGCGGCGCGCGCATCCGGCTGGTCGACAGGCGTGGCATCGGGGCCGGGGCCTCGGGCGGCATCGTCGGCGCGCTTGCTCCCCATGTCCCGGAGCGTTGGACCTCGGTGAAGGCGTTCCAGTTCGACAGCCTGATCGCTGCCGCCCCGTTCTGGCGCGCCGTGCAGCAGGCGGGCGGCCGGGACCCGGGCTATGCCCGCACTGGGCGCCTGCAGCCGATTGCCGATGCGGACGCATTGTCCCGCGCGGAGGCGCGGGCGCGCGAGGCAGCGACGCTCTGGCAGGGCAAGGCCACCTGGCGCGTGATCGATGCCGATACGGCGCGCGGCTGGTCGGCCGTCTCGGCCACCGGCAAGCTGATCGAGGATACCCTCTCGGCCCGCGTGAGCCCGATGCGGGCCTGCGAAGCCCTCGCCGCAGCGCTCCGCGCCCAAGGGGGCGAGATCGTGATCGGGGCCGACGATCCGGCGCAGGGGACGGTGCTCTGGGCGACCGGGGCCGACGGGCTCGCCGCCTTGTCGCGGGACAGGGCGCGCGAGGTCGGCCGCGGCATCAAGGGGCAGGCCGCACTCGTGCGCCTGGATCGGCGGGACGCGCCCCAGCTCTATGCCGACGGCTTGCACATCGTGCCCCACGCGGACGGAACTACCGCCATCGGATCGACGACCGAGCGGGATTACGCGGCGCCGGACGCGCCCGATTCGCAGCTGGACGACGTGATCACCCGCGCCAGCGCGGCGGTGCCCGCGCTCGCCGACGCCCCGATCCTACGCCGCTGGGCCGGCCTGCGGCCCCGGGCGCGGTCGCGCGCGCCCATGCTCGGGCCCTGGCCCGGGCGGCCGGGCCACTTCATCGCCAATGGCGGGTTCAAGATCGGGTTCGGAATGGCCCCCGGCGTGGCCCGGGTGATGACGGATCTGCTGCTCGAGGGCCGGGATACCATCCCGGACGCTTTCCGGGTCGAAGCGTCTCTCTGAGACCTGCTAGACCTTCAGCGCAAGCCGCACCGCCAGCCACGCCACCAGAAGCGTCGCCATCTCCACCGGCATAAGGCTCGCCAGCTCCGGTGCGTCGGCCTCGAATGGCAGAAGATAGAGCGCCAGCCCCGATCCCGGCCCGGAGAGCGAAGTACCGAGCACGGCAAAGGCGTTCATCGCGAAGTGCAGCCCGAGTGCGGCGCCCAGCGTTCCGGTGCGCGCCGTCAGATCCGCGGCCAGCACACCAAAGAGGATGGCCCACAGCATGAAGGCCGTCGCGTTCGGGCCGGCCGCCGCCGGGGCCCAATGCGCCAGACCGAACAGAACCGATGGCAGCAAAAGCCATGCCGGCCAGCCGGGAAACCGGGCGGCGATCTGCTGTTGCAGATAGCCGCGGAAAAACAGCTCCTCCGTTCCGACCTGAACCGCCAGCGCCGCCAGCGCCAGCGGCAGCAGGCCGAGCCACATCCCCGTGCTGAGCTGCACATTTCGGACCAGTTCGTAATCCTGCGGGGTGAGCAGGTTGAGGCCGAGGAGCAAGGAGCACACCGAGATCACCGTGCGGATGAAGTCCGACAGCGCCGCCTCCCACGGCCCCACCAGCGACATCAACCGCCGGTCATGCAGGGCATGCAGTGCCATCGCCAAGCCGACACTGAAAAAAACAAATGAAAACAGTGTCACCAGCACGGCGCGTGGCGTATCCCCATAATGGGTCGCTTCGTCGAGCACCCGGCGCATGGCCTCCGGCCCGAGGAGGCTGGCAAGCAGCGCGACCGCCAACTGATAAAGCGCAAGGCCAGCCACGAAGGCGACGGCGACACCGGCCACGGTGCGCCACGGCTCGGCCCGGTCGCCCGCAAGCGCCACGAAACCGGCATGGGGGGCATAGCCCCGGACAGGATTTGACATCGATCCTCCTGACCCTCAGTTAGGCGGGGTGGCAGTCAAACGCAATCGCTGCACCCTTGTGGGGCGATTGGGCCCGCAAAAGCCCATCAGATCAGCGTGTCCACCGGCTTGCCCCCCCTTCACGCCGGGTCTATCCCTGCGCCGATATCAAGACATGCCCGAAGGCTCCGAACACAAGGATACACGATGCTTAAGCGCAAGTGGGACAAGTCGAAGCTTCCTAGCCGTCATGTAACAGAGGGCCCGGCGCGGGCTCCGCACCGCTCGTACTACTACGCGATGGGGCTGAACGAGGACGAGATCGCCCAGCCCTTCGTCGGTGTTGCGACCTGCTGGAACGAGGCCGCGCCCTGCAACATCGCGCTCTCGCGCCAGGCACAGGCCGTGAAACTGGGCGTCAAGTCCGAGGGCGGCACCCCGCGCGAGTTCACCACCATCACCGTCACCGACGGCATTGCGATGGGGCATGAGGGGATGCGCTCCTCCCTCGCCTCGCGCGAGGCCATCGCCGATACGGTGGAGCTGACGATGCGGGGCCATGGCTATGACGCCATCGTCGGGCTCGCGGGCTGCGACAAGTCCCTGCCGGGCATGATGATGGCCATGGTGCGGCTCAACACGCCGTCGGTCTTCATCTATGGCGGGTCGATCCTGCCGGGGCGGCTCGACGGCAAGGACGTCACGGTGCAGGACGTGTTCGAGGCGGTCGGAAAGCACCAGGCGGGCAACCTGACCGACGAAGCGCTGGCCGTGATCGAACGCGTCGCCTGCCCCTCCGCCGGAGCCTGCGGCGGGCAGTTCACCGCCAACACCATGGCCTGCGTTTCCGAAGCCATCGGGCTGGCGCTGCCCAACTCCGCCGGGGCGCCCGCGCCCTATGAAAGCCGGGATCAGTACGGGATCGCCTCGGGCGAGACCGTGATGATGCTCATCGACAAGAACATCCGGGCGCGGGATGTCGTGACGCGCAAGTCGCTCGAAAACGCCGCGCGGATCGTTGCCTGCACCGGCGGCTCCACCAATGCCGGCCTGCATCTGCCCGCCATCGCCCACGAGGCCGGGATCGAGTTCGATCTGATGGATGTCTGCGACATCTTCCGCGACACGCCCTATTTCGTCGACCTCAAGCCCGGCGGCCAATACGTCGCCAAGGACATGTACGAGGCGGGCGGCGTGCCGATCGTGATGAAGGAGCTGCGCAAGGCGGGCCTGATCCATGAGGATTGCATGACCGTGACCGGCGAGACCATGGGCGAGGTGCTCGACAAGATCGAAGGCACGGCGGACGGGCGCGTCGTCTACCCCGTCGAGACGCCGCTCACCCCCACGGGCGGCGTGGTCGGCCTGCAGGGCAATCTGGCCCCGGAGGGCGCCATCGTGAAGGTGGCGGGCATGTCCGAGGCGGACCAGGTCTTCACCGGTCCGGCCCGTGTGTTCGAATGCGAGGAGGACGCCTTCGCCGCCGTGCGCGCGCGGGCGTATGAGGAAGGCGAAGTGCTCGTGATCCGCAACGAGGGGCCCGTCGGCGGGCCCGGCATGCGCGAAATGCTGGCCACGACGGCGGCGCTGTCGGGCCAGGGCATGGGCAAGAAGGTGGCCCTGATCACCGATGGGCGGTTCTCCGGCGCGACGCGGGGGTTCTGCGTCGGCCATGTGGGGCCCGAGGCCGCGAAGGCCGGGCCCATCGGGCTGCTCCGGGACGGCGATACGATCACCATCGACGCCATCAAGGGAGAGCTGTCGGTGGCGCTGACGGACGAGGAACTGGCCGCGCGCAAGGCGGAATGGGCAGGCCCGCGGCCGACGATCTACGCCACCGGCGCCCTTTGGAAGTATGCGCAGCTCGTCGGCGGCGCGCGGCGCGGCGCGGTCACGCATCCCGGCGGCGCCGCGGAGGCGCATGTCTACATGGACCTCTGAGGCGGCCCGGTGGCGCCCCTGCCGCACCCGCCCGCGGGCTGCGCCTGGGCGCCCGACACGGTCTGGGCCTGGCGCCCGGCGTTCTGGGACGCGCCCGGCGTCGTCCCGGTGCGGCACCCGGCATCGGGTGAGGAGGTCGCGCCCGGGCTGAAGGCGTTCCACGACGGGGCGGAGGGCAGCCTGGAGCTTGGACCCGGCGAGCCCGCCGGGTTGCGCCTGACGACCGGGCGGGCCTCGGGAACTTATGCGTCTCTCGTGTGCGATCTGCCGGATGCGGCCGCCCGGGCCTGCACGGCGCGCAGCGTCGTGCGCCTGTGTGCGGCGGCCCGGTACGACGGTGCGGACCGGATCTTTGGCCGGATCAACCTGCGCCATGGGCCGAACACCGTATCCCAGACCCGCCCCGCGGAGGTGGCGGGGGAGCGTCTGCTGGCCGAGTTCGATCTGGCCTATTGCGCGCTGGGCCATGGCGACGCGGAGCAGATCTGGGTGGATCTTCTGATCGGAGAGCCCGGCCCCGCGACGCTTCACCTGACCGACCTCGCCTTGAGCGCGCGGCACCGCCTGGAGTTTTGAGCCGCGGCCCCCGTTCTTGCGGGAGCTGGCTGTTGGGGGCGCTGCCCCCGACGCCGCATGCGGCGTCTCCCCCGGGATATTTGACGCAAGATGAAGCGGGCCCGGCTTTGACGCAGCGTTGCGGGTGACAGAGGGCGGGGCGCGCCCCAGAACCTCCGGCAGCCAGCCGTTTCGAGGAGCCATGTCATGACCGCGTATCCGCATCTTCTGGCACCGCTCGATCTTGGCCATGTGATCCTGCCCAACCGCGTGCTGATGGGGTCGATGCATACGGGGCTGGAGGAGGTGGGGGATTGGCAGCGCATCGCCCGCTTCTACGCCGAGCGCGCGGAGGGCGAGGTGGCGCTGATGGTCACCGGCGGCATGGCCCCCAACCGCGAAGGCGGCGTTCTGCCGGGGGCCGCGGGGCTGTTCACGGCGCAGGACCTGGCCAATCACCGCGTGGTCACGGACGCCGTCCATGCTGCGGGCGGGCGGATCGCGATGCAGATCCTCCATGCCGGCCGCTATGCCTATTCGCCGGAAGCCGTGGCGCCCTCGGCCGTGAAATCGCCGATTTCGCCGTTTCCGCCTTCGGAGCTCGACCCGGAGGGCATCGAGAAACAGATCGCCGACATAGCCACGGCCGCCGCGCGCGCGCGCGAGGCCGGTTACGACGGGATCGAGGTGATGGGATCGGAGGGGTACTTCCTGAACCAGTTCCTGGTGACCCACACCAACAAGCGCACCGATGGCTGGGGTGGTGCCTACGAGAACCGCATGCGCCTGCCGGTCGAGGTCGTGCGCCGCGTCCGGGCAGCCGTGGGCGCGGATTTCATCGTGATCTACCGGCTATCGATGATCGACCTCGTCCCCAACGGATCGACCTGGGAGGAGGTTGTGAGGCTGGCGCGGGCCGTCGAGGGGGCGGGCGCATCGATCCTCAACACCGGGATCGGCTGGCACGAGGCACGGATCCCCACCATCGCCACCTCGGTGCCGCGGCGGGCCTTTGCCTGGGTCACACAGCGGCTGATGGGCGAGGTGGCGATCCCGCTCGTTACCTCGAACCGGATCAACACGCCCGATGTGGCCGAGGCCGTTCTGGCGGAAGGCTGCGCCGACATGGTGTCCATGGCGCGCCCGTTTCTGGCCGATCCGGCGTTCGTGCGGAAGGCGGCCGAGGGGCGCGCCGCAGAGATCGCCCCATGCATTGCCTGCAATCAGGCCTGCCTGGATCACACCTTCGAGCTGAAGGTCTCGTCTTGCCTGGTGAACCCGCGCGCCTGCCACGAGACGGAGCTGACGCTCGAGCCCGTCCGCGCCGGCAAGCGCATCGCGGTCGTCGGGGCCGGCCCCGCCGGGCTGTCGGCGGCGCTGGTGGCCGCCGAACGGGGGCATTGCGTGACCCTCTTCGAGCGCGACGACCGGATCGGCGGGCAGCTCAACATGGCCCGCCGCATTCCGGGCAAGGAGGAGTTCCACGGGCTGGTGGACTGGTACCGAACCATGCTGGAGGTGCGGGGGGTCGATCTGCGGCTGGGGCAAGCGGCCGACCCGGACACGCTGGCAGGCTATGACGAGGTGATCGTCGCAACCGGGGTGACCCCGCGCGATCCCGGGATCGCGGGGCAGGACGGGCCCCACGTCGTGAGCTATGTCGACGTGCTGCGCGGTGATGCCGCCGTCGGCGACCGCGTGGCGATCGTGGGTGCCGGCGGGATCGGCTTCGATGTGGCGCAGTTTCTGGCGCATCCGCCCGGCCATAGCGCGACGGAGGATCTGGAGGCGTGGCGCCGTTTGTGGGGCGTAGGCGATCCAGCCGAGGCGCGCGGCGGGCTGGCCCCCACGGGCCCGCAGCCGGAACCGCCGGCGCGCAAGATCACGCTGCTGCAGCGCAAGGCGGAGAAACCCGGCAAACGGCTGGGCAAGACGACGGGGTGGATCCATCGGGCGGAGCTGAAGATGTTCGGCGTCGAGATGCGCGGCGGCGTCGAGTATCGGCGGATCGTGGCCGAGGGCCTCGTGGTCGCCACGGGCGGGGTGGAGGAGGTGGTGCCGGCCGACACCATCGTGCTCTGCTCGGGTCAGGAGCCGAACCGAGGGTTGGCCGACCAGCTTGCCGCACACGGGATCGCGGCGCATGTCATCGGCGGGGCGGATGTCGCCTCGGAGCTCGACGCGAAGCGCGCCATCGATCAGGGAACGCGGCTCGCGGCGCAACTTTGAGCGCACGCCACCCCTGCCGCGCCTCCTCGGTGGCGTAGCGGGTAGCGCGGGCAGGTGTCCGAAGGCCGTTGCCAACCATAACCGCTTGTATTGGTTCGCGGGCAAGAGCGCCCGGGGGAGGGGCGGTTGGCAGGGTATCGGCAATGCGATGCGGCGCTTCACTCCCGGGCGATGGGCGACATGGAATGCGTCTAACTCTCAGAACGACGCCTCCGAGCGGCCAATGGGCGATTTCGGGTGATTCCAGGGCGCGTGTCGCTATTCCTGGGGTCGCGCCGTTAACCAAGCACACAACCTAGAGGCGATCACGGCCCCATCTGCCCCCGAATGACCCGATATGCGGCAATTTCAGGTTTCCAAGGCGTCACCTGACGCGGCCAGATCGCCTTATTGTCTCCACACCGTCCCACTGCTGCCTAATTTGACCGCCATTCAAAGCGGCACGACACCCGTGGGGGCGGGTTGTCCGAGGTGTACGAATGGACAGATTAACTGAAATGGAAGCCTTCGCCACGGTTGTGGATCAAGGGGGTTTCACGGACGCTGCCAAGAAGATGGGGATCTCTAAGTCAGCTGTTTCGAAACACGTTTCATCGCTCGAGGCCCGCCTTGGGGCGCGCCTACTGAACCGCACGACCCGCCGCGTGTCGCCAACGGAAATCGGACTTGCCTACTACGACCGGGCCCGCCGCGTTCTGAACGACGCGGGCGAGGCCGACGCCCTTGTCACCTCGATGCAGTCGGCGCCCTCGGGGTTGCTGCGCATTTCCGTTGCGACGGATTTCGGCGTGAACCACCTTTCCCCCGTTCTGGGCGACTTTCTGGCCGAGTATCCCGACATCACCGTGAACATGGTGCTGAACAACCGCTATGTGGAGCTGATCTCGGAAGGGTTCGACATGGCCATCCGGATCGGGGAGCTGGAGGATTCGACGCTCCGCGCCCGCAAGCTCGCCACCACGACCAAACGCATGATCGCCTCGCCGAACTACTTTCAGTCCTACGGCCGCCCGCTTCGCATCGACGACCTGAACGAACACAAGCTGCTGCACTACTCGAACCAGTCCGCCGGCAACCTGTGGAAGATCACTGCCCCCTCCGGCGAGAAGCGCCAAGTTCGCACCTCCGGCTGGCTGACGGTCAATGACGGGCAATCCCTGCTGAACGCCGCCATCGCCGGGCTGGGCATCGCCTACCTGCCCGATTTCCTGTACAAACAGGCCATGCGCGAAGGAAAGGTCGAAGAGGCGATCCCGGACCTTCCGGTGGAACCGCTGGGGATCTACGCCGTCTATCCGCCGGGCCGGTTCACCCAGCCGAAAGTGCGCGCGTTCATCGACTTCCTCGTCAAGCAGTTCTCGGATCATACCGAGGGCGTCTGGTAAGCACCGCCTAGGGCGATCCGTCGAGGATCACCTCCACGCGCCGGTTCACATCCCGCCCTTCCGCGGTGCTGTTCGGCGCAATCGGCGCGAGATATCCCACACCCTCCGCCCGGACGCGATCCGGGGCAATGCCGTATCGCTCGACAAGGCGGGCGCGGACGGAGGCCGCGCGCAGGCGGGATAGCTGGATGTTGCCCGGCAGCGCCCCCTCGGCATCGGTATGACCGACGAGCAGGATGCGGATCTCCGGATTTGCGTTCAGGTAGCGTGCCAGATCGGACAGCGCCGCAAACGGCCCGAGCCCGAGATCGGCGGAGCCCGGCAGAAACGACAGATCCGACAGGACGGCCCGCCCCTCGACCAGCAGAGCGCGGACGACATCGGTGCCGCCGGTGAGCGGCGGTGCCACGGCGATGGGCCGGGCGTCCGGCGCCGCGCCCGGAAGCACCTCCGTCACCTGCAGGAAGCCCGTCGTGTCGGATCGGCTGGCCATCAACGTCACCCACGCCGTCCCCTCGAGCCCGTCATGCTGGGCGGCGAGGAACCGGTAATCCCCCAGATCGACGTACATCTCCGGAGGCGGCAGCGTATCGGTCTCGAACCGGAAGGCGAAACCGCCGCAATCGCGCGCCTCGCATTCCAGGAGAATATGATAGCCGGATTGCTCCAGGGCCGCCTGGATCGGCGCAAGGATCTGCTGCGTCGTCATCCCGGGCGAGCCGATCTGCCAGACCCGGCGGCGCACATGCCCCTCGGCAAAGATCGTGTGAACCTCGCCCGCGCGCCAGCGCGTGACGGGCACGCGCAGGCTGTCATCCGGGGCGACATCGTCCAGCACGGCGCGGGCGGTGCGCGGAACCGGGATCGCGACGTCCTGCGCCCGGGCCTCGGCCAGGGCCAAGGGGGGCAGAAGCAGCCCCGCGATGGCCCAACGCCAGGTCATCTGCTGGGCAGGCGGCAGGGCAAGTGCGCAAAGGGCGCTCCCCTCCCCGCGGTGCCTCGGGGGACCCGCAGGTGACCGGAACTATGCGCGCCAAACCCGCTCATCCCGGCATCTCTCGCCGCAAGCGGTAGTGATACCCGGTGACCTCCGTCATGCCCAAGGCCCGGTAGAGCGCCAGCGCCGGCGTATTGGAGCGTGTCACCAGCACGCACAAGGCGTCGGCGCCCTGCCGCCTGGCCCATCGCGCGGCCGCGATCATCAACGTCCGGCCAAGCCCGCACCGCCGGTCTTCCGGCAGCACTTCGAGCGCGTGCAGCATGGCCATGCGGCCCGTCGCGGCGACGAAGGCCGTGGCCGACGGGCGGTCGCCGGTGCGGCCCAGAAGCGTCGCATGGGGGCCGGAGACCCGCTCCATCACAGCGATCCGCTCCGCGCTGACGCCGCCTTGTGCCCAGATCTCGCGCTGAAATCCCAGCGGCGGCCACGCCACCTCGAAGGCGGTCAGCCGTGGTAGATCGGTCGGAAACCGATCCAGCGGGGCCACCAGCCCCACCGTGGGGTCGACGAGACCGTAGCCCCGCTCATCGAGCGCCTGATCCAGCGGCGCCATCCCGGACCGGACCATCACCAAGGGTGGTTGCCCAAGTGCTTCCTGCGCCCGCTCCATCGCGGCAATATCTGGCGTCTCCGCCAGCGCCCTTGCCGCCGACACGCGCTTGCCACCGCCGCCGCCCGCGCCGATCCGCCATCCGTCCGC
>JBCDGG010000040.1:0-34381 GCA_038757905.1 Pseudomonadota bacterium
CTCCAGATCCCGAAGCGTCATGTCCAGCATCAGACCGATACGGGAAGGCAGCGACTTTAGGAACCAGATATGCGCAACGGGGGCCGCCAGTTCGATATGGCCCATCCGTTCGCGGCGCACCTTTTGCAAAGTGACCTCGACACCGCATTTCTCGCAGACAACGCCGCGATACTTCATGCGCTTATATTTGCCGCAAAGGCACTCGTAGTCTTTGATCGGGCCAAAGATCCGGGCGCAGAACAAACCATCACGCTCGGGCTTGAACGTCCGGTAGTTGATGGTCTCGGGCTTTTTGATCTCGCCGTACGACCACGAAAGGATGCGTTCGGGCGACGCGAGCGAGATCTTGATCTCGTCGAATGTCTTCGGCGGCGCAATCGGGTTGAACGGGTTGGTTGTAAGTTCCTGGTTCATTCTCGAATCCTAATCTGACGGTGGGGTGGCGGGCCGGGTTACCCCGGCCGAGGGTGCAGGCGGCGGGTTACTCCGCCGCGATCCCCTCCTCGCCGTCGTCGTCATTCTCGATGGCATCCAGAAGTTCCATATTGAGGCCTAGACCCCTGACTTCCTTGACCAGAACGTTGAAGCTTTCGGGCACGCCGGCTTCGAAGTTGTCCTCGCCCTTCACGATCGACTCGTAGACCTTGGTCCGGCCCGCAACGTCGTCCGATTTGACGGTGAGCATCTCTTGCAGCGTGTACGCGGCGCCATAAGCCTCCAGCGCCCAGACCTCCATCTCGCCGAAACGCTGTCCGCCGAATTGGGCTTTACCACCCAGCGGCTGCTGCGTGACAAGGCTGTAGGGCCCGGTGGACCGCGCATGGATCTTGTCATCGACAAGATGGTGCAACTTCAGAAGGTACTTGATGCCAACCGTCACGGGGCGCGCGAATTGTTCGCCCGTCCGGCCGTCGAACAAGATCGACTGACCCGATTCCGAGAACCCAGCACGCGCAAGCGCGTCGTTCACGTCCGCTTCCTTCGCACCGTCGAAGACGGGCGTTGCAATCGGAACCCCGCGGGTGACATTGCCAGCCGCTTCCAGAAGCGCATCTTCGTCCATGCCCGAAATGCCTTCTTCGAAGACATCGTCGCCATAGGCGATCTTCATCGCGTCCTTGACCGGCGACAGGTCGCCCTTGCGGCGATACTCGCCGAGTGCATCATCTATATGAAGCCCAAGGCCGCGCGCGGCCCAACCCATATGGGTTTCAAGGATCTGGCCAACGTTCATCCGGCTTGGAACGCCAAGCGGGTTCAGAACGAAGTCGACCGGCGTGCCGTCAGAGAGGAATGGCATGTCCTCCATCGGGACAACCTTTGAAATCACGCCCTTGTTGCCGTGGCGCCCGGCCATCTTATCGCCCGGTTGCAGCTTGCGCTTCACCGCGACAAAGACCTTGACCATCTTCATGACACCCGGCGGTAGATCGTCACCCCGGCGGACCTTTTCGACCTTGTCGTCGAACCGTGCGTCAAGCGCCCGCTTCTGCGCCTCGTACTGAGCGTTCAACGCCTCGATTTGTGTGGCGTCTGCGTCGTCGCCGACAGCAAGCTGCCACCACTGGCCGCGGCTCAGGCTTTCCAGCAGCTCTTCGGTGATCTCAGACTTCGGTTTGACCCCTTTCGGCCCCTTCACTGCGACCTTTCCAAGGATCATGCCCTTGAGGCGAGCGTAGATGTTGCGATCAAGGATCGTCAATTCGTCGTCCCGGTCACGGGCCAGACGTTCGACCTCTTCACGCTCGATCTGAAGCGCGCGTTCGTCCTTATCCACGCCGTGACGGTTAAAGACGCGAACTTCCACGACGGTTCCGAAATCGCCGGGAGGCAGACGCAAAGACGTGTCGCGCACATCGGATGCCTTTTCACCGAAGATGGCGCGCAGAAGCTTTTCTTCCGGCGTCATCGGGCTTTCGCCCTTGGGCGTGATCTTACCGACAAGGATATCCGCAGGGCCCACCTCGGCACCGATATAAACGATCCCAGCCTCGTCGAGGTTGCGAAGCGCCTCCTCGCCGACGTTGGGAATGTCCCGCGTAATCTCTTCCGGCCCAAGCTTGGTGTCACGGGCGGCGACTTCAAACTCCTCGATGTGGATCGAGGTAAAGACGTCGTCGCGCACGATCCGTTCGGAAATCAGGATCGAGTCCTCGTAATTGTAGCCGTTCCACGGCATGAAGGCGACGACGACGTTTTTGCCGAGCGCCAGTTCACCCATATCGGTCGACGGGCCATCCGCAATGACCTCACCCTTGGAAACCGTGTCACCCACTTTGATCAGCGGACGCTGGTTGATGCAGGTGTTCTGGTTAGACCGCTGGAACTTGCGCAGACGGTAAATGTCAACGCCCGGGTCGCCGGGTTCAAGATCGGCTGTCGCACGGACAACGATACGCTGTGCATCGACCTGGTCGATGATACCCGCGCGCCGTGCCTGAATAGACGCGCCTGAATCGATGGCGACCTTGCCTTCGATCCCTGTGCCCACAAGCGGCGCCTCTGCCTGCAGAAGCGGCACGGCCTGACGCTGCATGTTAGACCCCATCAGGGCCCTGTTCGCGTCATCATTTTCAAGGAACGGGATCAGCGAGGCTGCCACCGAGACCAACTGTTTCGGAGACACGTCGATCAGGTCGACGCTTTCGGTCGGCGCAAGCGTGTATTCGCCAGCCTGACGGGTGTTCACCATCTCATTCTTGAACTTACCCTTGTCATCAAGCGACGCGTTCGCTTGAGCCACGACGTGGCGCATTTCTTCGGTCGCGGACATGTACTGCACATCGTCCGTAACCTGACCTTCAACGACCTTGCGGTACGGCGTTTCGATGAAGCCGTACTTGTTCACTCGCGCAAACGTCGCCAAAGAGTTAATTAGACCGATGTTAGGGCCTTCAGGCGTCTCGATCGGGCACATCCGGCCATAGTGTGTCGGATGCACGTCGCGCACCTCGAACCCTGCCCGTTCGCGTGTCAGACCACCCGGCCCAAGCGCCGACAGCCGGCGTTTGTGCGTCACTTCGGACAGCGGGTTCGTCTGGTCCATGAACTGCGAAAGCTGCGACGAGCCAAAAAACTCGCGTACCGCGGCAGCAGCGGGCTTCGCGTTGATCAGGTCCTGCGGCATGACAGTGTCGATTTCCACCGACGACATACGTTCCTTTATCGCACGCTCCATTCGAAGCAGTCCGACGCGATACTGGTTCTCCATCAGTTCGCCGACCGAGCGCACTCGGCGGTTCCCAAGATGGTCGATGTCATCGATATCGCCACGCCCGTCGCGCAGGTCCACCAGCGCCTTGATACAGGAAACAATGTCTTCCTTGCGCAGGGTGCGCTGCGTATCCTCGGCATCAAGGTTAAGGCGCATGTTCATTTTAACGCGGCCCACGGCGGACAGATCGTAACGCTCTGCGTCAAAGAACAGCGTATCGAACAGCGCAGAGGCGGCCTCTACCGTCGGCGGCTCGCCCGGACGCATTACGCGATAGATATCCATAAGCGCTGTGTCGCGGTTCAGGTTCTTGTCCGCTGACATCGTGTTGCGCATGTAAGGACCAACGGTGACGTTATCGACGTCAAGCACCGGAATATCGGTGATGCCAGCATCAACAAGCTCTTTCAACGTGCCGCCGGTGACTTCGCCATCCTTGTCGGTTTCCCAAGTCAGCTCGTCGCCCGCCTCAACGAAGATTGCGCCGGTTTCCTCGTTGATAATGTCCTTCGCAACGAACCGGCCCACGATATGGTCGAACGGCACCAGAAGGTTCTCGATCGACCCCTCATCGATCCACTTCTTAACGGCGCGCGGCGTTACTTTCTTCCCGGCCTCCGCGATCACCTCGCCTGATTTTGCGTCGACAAGGTCCATTGCGGGGCGCGTGCCCCGGACACGCTCGGGGAAGAACTTGGTCACCCATCCCTTGTTCTTCTTCAGCTTGAATTGAACCGTGTCGTAATAGGCATCCATGATGCCTTCCTGATCGAGACCGAGCGCATAAAGAAGCGTCGTCACCGGCAGCTTCCGGCGGCGGTCGATACGCGCATAGACCAGATCCTTTGCGTCAAACTCGAAATCGAGCCAAGACCCGCGATAGGGAATGATCCGGCATGCAAACAGCAGTTTGCCCGACGAGTGCGTTTTGCCTTTGTCGTGGTCGAAGAACACGCCCGGGCTGCGGTGCATCTGGGACACGATCACACGCTCGGTGCCGTTCACGATGAACGTACCATTCGGGGTCATCAACGGCATATCGCCCATGAAGACATCCTGTTCCTTGATGTCTTTCACGGACTTAGCACCGGTATCTTCATCCACATCGAAGACGATCAAGCGCAGCGTCACCTTCAGCGGTGCCGAGTAGGTCATGTCGCGCTGCTGGCATTCTTCGACGTCGTATTTCGGCTTCTCAAGTTCGTACTTCACGAACTCAAGCACCGCAGTTTCGTTAAAATCCTTGATCGGGAAAACCGACTGGAAAACGCCTTTGATCCCCTCACCGTCGATCGGGTCGGGCTGGTCGCCGGATTTAAGGAATAGGTCGTAGCTTGATTTCTGAACCTCAATAAGGTTCGGCATTTCCAGCACTTCGCGGATTTTGCCGTAATACTTGCGGATTCGTTTCTGGCCTAGATAGGTCGACGCCATGGGTGTCTTTCACCTTTCGCTTTCGCTGACACGGCCTACCGTCGGGGCCCGGCGGCCATGCCGGTGAAACAGATGCGCCGGTCCATACCTGGCTGTCGTCCCACCGACAGCCGCCCGACCGGCCCGCACCTTAGGAAACGTCCTCGGATCGAGGGCCCTTCCTGAGACGCGGAAGGTCGGGACCGGAAATCCGGACCCGACCATTCATATCTACCCGGCTTGATCGACCGCTAGGCCGCCACCAGCCGGGCGTCGATCACTTGAGCTCGACTTCAGCGCCCGCAGCTTCGAGCTTGCCTTTGATCTCTTCAGCCTCGGCCTTGTTGACGCCTTCCTTGACGGCCTTGCCGCCGGCTTCAACAAGGTCTTTAGCTTCCTTCAGGCCGAGACCCGTGATCGCGCGCACTTCTTTGATCACGTTGATCTTCTGAGCGCCCGCAGCTTTGAGGATGACGTCGAATTCGTCCTTCTCTTCTTCGGCGGCCGCTTCGCCACCTGCAGCCGGGCCGGCCATCATCACCGCGCCGCCAGCGGCGGGTTCGATGCCGTATTCGTCCTTCAGGATTGTTTTCAGTTCCTGGGCTTCGAGAAGCGTGAGGCCCACGATCTCTTCAGCAAGTTTTTTCAGATCAGCCATTTTCGGTTCCTTAAGATGGGGTCCAACGCGCAGCAATCAAGGCCACGCGGGAATGACGGGGGATCATGCGGCTTCCGCACGCTCCTCGATTGTCGACAGGATGCTCGCGATGTTCGAAGCAGGTGCGCCAATGGCACCGGCGATGTTCGAGGCGGGTGCTCCAAGCATCGACGCGATCTGAGCGATAAGCTCTTCGCGCGACGGCATGTCGGCAACCGCTTTGACACCGGCGGCGTCAAGCGCCGTCTCACCCATCGCACCGCCAAGGATTTCCAACTTTTTGTTGTCCTTGGTGTACTTGTCCATCACCCGGGCCGCAGCCGTCGGATCTTCGGAATAGGCGAGTACGGTCATGCCCTCCAAGAGGCTGCCGAGGCTTTCGTTCGGCTTTCCCTGAAGGGCGATCTTGGCGAGCCTGTTCTTGGCAACACGAACGGACCCACCGCCTTCACGCATACGCGCGCGGAGGTCCTGCATCTCTGCAACTGTCATGCCCGCGTAGTGTGCAACCACCACGACGCCAGAGCTTTCGAAGATCTGGCCGAGTTCCTCGACCACTTTCTCTTTCTGGGCTCTATCCACAGTTCTCTCCAAGTGATGGAGGGCTTGCGCCCCCCGGCTCAATTTGCCGGGCGCTGACAACACCCGACGATCGGGTCCTTCATACGGGCAGGTCACGAGCCGAATGGAGGCGCACGGGCGTGCATCCTCGAAAACGGTGGTCTCTTCCCGTCTCAGGCAGGACTTAGCGCCCCTCGGGGCCGCCCACCGTCTCGGACGAACGCAACCGGCGAGTCGACTGCCGGTTCCGGAGCCGCGTGCATAGAGGCCCCGCGCCCGCTTGCCAAGGCCCAATGTGCCGCGCGGGCCTAGCCGTCTGCCAAGGCCCCCGGCACGGCAACACGCACTTCGACCAGCGCGCCGGTTTCCGACCGGACAAGCGTGATCCCGGGCGCCGGGGCGACGATGTCGCGCCGCACATAGGACAGATCGCTCGACATCCAGGGCTGGTCGACGAAGCGCAGCGGTACATAGGCGGCGGCGAATGCCTCGGATTGGACGAAGCCCGTTCGCGCGGAGAAGTTCCTGGCCCCGAACACGAAATCCGGCCGCTGCTGCTCGACGATGTAGGTCAGCAGAAACGCACGGTCGGTCATGTTCTGCGCGATCTGCCGGTTGAGCAGGCCGCCCAGATCCAGAAGGCGGATGGTGCGGCGATAGGCGATGGCGCCGGCGTCGTGGTGCGCCAGAAGCGGGTCATCCACGCCGAGCCGCCGGCCAGCCTCGGCAAAGGTGTCGCCGATCTGGCCGACAACGGCGAGCGGGGTCGACGGCTGCGCCCGGGCGCGGGCCAGTTCCGGCACCGTGTATCCCAGGATCGTCAGCACGGCCGCGGTGGACGCAAGCAGGCGCGCCGTCCCGCCCTCGAACCTGCGCAGGGCCAGCGCGGCGAGAAAGGCGATCAACGGCAGGATCGGCATCAGGAACCGGGCCTGGAACATCCAGTCGCCCCCCGCCCAGGCCACGAAGACGATTTGCGCCGTCACCAGCGCCAGCACCAGCACACATGCGGGATCGTCGCGCCGGACGCCGGCCATCGCAACCAGCCCGACCAGCAGCAGCGCGCCGCTGTGCGCGAGGCCCGTCAGGACGTACTGCCACCCTCCGGCAAACAGGTTCAGGACCGGCAGAACCCCGACATCCGAGGCCTTGGCGTAGTACGGGTTGGGGAACGGATCGCCGAAATAGGCGATCCGGAAGGCGATCAGGCCCGCGACGGCGGCAAGGGCGGGCAGGCCGATCAACACCCCCTCCCAGATCCGTCCCGTCCAGGTGCTGCGCTCCGACAGGGCCACCACCGCGACAGCCGCGCCGATGACGAGCAGCGGGGCCTCGGGCCGAACGAAGACGTAGAGCGCAAGGATCAGCGCCAGGGCGCGGCGCCATCTTTTGGTGACCAGCGGCGACAGGCCGGCGGCCACCAGGAGCAAGGCCTGCAGCGCGTGTTCCTGCCCGGACGCCGCCCAGACGACGACCGGCGCCGTCCCGGCCGTGAGCCCGGCGGCCGCGCCCAACCGCGCATCTGCGGTCCGCGCCATGGCTGCCAGAGCGACGAGCACCGAGGCCAGCATGGCACAGCCGATCCCGAGGGCCTTGGCGAGCTGAGGAATGTCCGCGCCAAGGGCGTGCCCACCCGCGAGGATCGCCATCCAGAGCGAACTGGAATACCCCTCCTCCCGCGGCATCCACGGCTGCGCCACGAGCCCGTGCCCCTCGGCGAGCGACCGGCTGTAGGCAAAGGTGATGCCCGCATCGTCGATCCACCAATGCGAGAAGACCTGCGCGAAGCCCAGAAGCGGCAGGGACGCCAGCAGGGCGACCGGCAGCGCCCGCTGCACCGCAAGGCGCCCGGTTTGGGCAGCCGTCTGGGCACTGCCCGCCAGATTGGCCGCGGCGAGGGCGAGGAGCGTCGCGGCGATGCCCCAGGCCAGCGGCACAAGCTCCGGCCCGGGCGACCTCAAAAACCCGGTGCGTGCGAGCACCTGCAGCGGTGCAACGGCGATGGTAAGCGCGGCCCCTGCAAAGGCGGCGGCCAGCACGATCGAAATGAGAATATGCCAGCCCCTGTCCACTCGTCGTCCTGCCCTGCTCGGGGCGCGCGCCTGACGCCCCCGGCCCGGCAACGGGACGACCGCGTGACGCATCGCTCAACCTGTTGGACAGCGACGTAGGCCAGAGCGCCGCTGCAGGCCAGAGGCCAGGCGACCGCACCGCCTGATCACCCGGTTCTTCACACGCGCGGGACACGCGCCCGGCCCTGGGCGCCCATCTTCGGAACCATTGGTCTCTTCCCGCCTCAGGCAGGGCTGCGCGGCGGTCCCGACCGCGCACCGTCTCCTTCGCGAAGCGATGAAGGCGCAGGGTCCGCAACAGAGCGGAGCGTGCGGCCCATCCACTTCCCCGTTCACGCTCCATTCGTCGCGGCGGCCCTTCTCGGACGAGAGAGAACGCACAGCGTCACTTGACCCGAAATGAAAAGGGCGCGGCCAATGCCACGCCCTTGTCCGTACGGTGAATGCGACGGCTTACTCAGACGGCACCGCGCTTGTGACGTCGATGGACACGCCCGGACCCATGGTAGAGCTGATCGCGACCTTCTTCATGTAGGTGCCCTTGGCACCAGAAGGCTTGGCCTTGGCGACCGCATCGACAAAGGCGCGGACATTGGTGACGAGCTTCTCGGCGTCAAAGGACGCCTTGCCGATTCCGGCGTGAACCACGCCGGCCTTTTCGACCTTGAACTGTACCTCGCCACCCTTCGCGCTTTCGACAGCTGTCTTCACGTCGGGTGTGACGGTGCCCACTTTCGGGTTCGGCATCAGGTTACGCGGGCCCAGGATCTTACCGAGGCGTCCGACGATCGGCATCATGTCGGGCGTGGCGATGCAGCGGTCGAACTCGATCGTGCCGCCCTGGATCGTCTCCATCAGGTCTTCGGCGCCGACGATGTCGGCCCCGGCGGCCTTGGCCTCCTCCGCCTTGTCGCCGCGCGCGAAGACCGCCACCCGTACGTCTTTACCCGTGCCGGCGGGCAGGGACACCTTGCCGCGCACCATCTGATCGGCGTGCCGCGGGTCGACGCCGAGGTTCACGGCAATCTCGATCGTCTCGTCGAACTTCGCCGTGGCGTTGCCTTTGACGAGGGCCACGGCCTCCTCGACCGACAGGTCTTCCTTGCCGGCGAAGGCCTCGCGCGCGGCGCGGGTACGCTTTCCAAGCTTTGCCATCGTCTTACCCCTTCACCTCGATGCCCATGGACCGGGCAGACCCCAGGATGATCTTCATCGCCTGATCGACGTCGTTGGCGCTGAGATCCTTCATCTTCGCTTCCGCGATCTCGCGCACCTGGGCCACGGTGACCGTGCCGATGGTCTCCTTGCCCGGGTTGTTGGCGCCCGACTTCTTCTTGGCGGCCTTCTTGAGGAAGTAAGACGCGGGCGGCGTCTTGATATCCATCGTAAAGGACTTGTCCTGGTAGTAGGTGATCACGGTCGGGCAGGGGGCACCGGGCTCCAGGTCCTGCGTCTTGGCGTTGAACGCCTTGCAGAACTCCATGATGTTGATGCCGCGCTGACCGAGCGCGGGGCCGACGGGGGGCGACGGGTTCGCCTGCCCGGCGGGCACTTGCAGTTTCATTGTGCCTGCGAGCTTCTTGGCCATGGGCCATCTCCTTTTTTCAACACCCGCCGGACGCGTCCTGCGGGCTATGGTCGGTGTGGTCCGGTCTGGCGATCGCGATCGCCGCGCCTCCCACACGGAAGCGTGCGACCTACAGAGCTAACGCGGCGCGGTCAACCCGTCGCGGCGGCGGACGAAGCGCTCGATCACCGCCGCCAGGAAGATCGCGTTGGAGGCGATCACGAGAACGTCGTAGGGCATGCGGAACCGCACCCGCGTGAAGTAGAAGGCGTAGAACAGCCCCGCGGCGATCCAGAGCGCCAGCGCCAGGCGCTCGAAAGGCGTGAAGGGGAAGTGCCGCAGCAGGGCAAGCCGCGCGACGAGGGGCAGGGCGATGACGGCAAGGTAACTCGTGAGGAGGATCACCTCGCGCGTGCTCACCCGGACGGCAGACGCACCGCTCTCCAGCACATCGTCGGACATCAGAGTATTGCTGTAGTCGAACCAGTGCAGAAACTTGGCCGCCGTCAGGGTGATCGTGCGCATCGGATCGCGCGCCATCTCCTCCAGTGCGGCGGCCTGCATGATGCGGTCTCTCTCCAGTTCGGACTTGCCGGTGATCGCGGTATAGACGTGCTCCGGAAACCGGACGTCGAGGCTGGTATCGTAGCGCGCATCGGGCGCGTTCCCTGCAAGCAGGTTGTAGCCAGAGGTCGTGGCCACCGGAATGAACGCGCCGAAGGCGGCGTAGTTCCGGGCCGTCCAGGATCCAACCGTCAGCGCCGCGACAAGAAAGAACACCAACGCCGGTTTCCAGAGCCAGGCCCGCCGCAGCAGAACGAACAGCGCCAGCAGAGGCGAGAGCGCAAGGGCGACCGGCGTCGTCAATGCCAGCAGGCCATAGCCCAGCCCGCCGATTGCGGCATAGCGCGTCCGACGCTCCCGGCAGAAGCGGTCGAGCGCCCAGACGACGAGAACCAGCAGGAAGGCGGCGAGCATCTGCGGGTAGAGAGTGGTGGCGGAGTAGACGACAACGGGCCAGGCGGGGATCATCAGCACAGCCAGCACCCCGGCGGCCCCGCTTGCGTTTCGGCGGACCAGATCGAAGCAGAGCGCGAGGGTGCCGCCCAGCAGCACCGCAAGCGCCATGCGCCCGGCCACGAGATCCCCGCCGAAAGAGACGACGGGCAGCAGAAAGAACACCAGCCCCGGCGCGCGATACGCGGTAAGCGCGCCCTCCCGGGCATACTGCCCTTCCTCGACGACGCCCCGTGCGATCCCCAGGAAATCGGCCTCGTCCGTCGACTTGAGGACGGGCCCCTCCATCAGGACGATGGCCCAGCACGCCAGAACGACGAACGCGCAGATCGTGTAGGCCAGGGGCGCCGCGCGGCCCTCAATCCAGAACAGTAGTCGACCCAAGGCCGCCATCCCCGAAACCATGCCGCCGAGGACTTTCCCGGACGGGCTTGCGATCCGTATTAGGGGGCCCGAGGATCGCGTTCAAGTTGTGGGGGTGAGCCAGTTATGCGCGTGCCGGAATGCGGCGGCACCCGGCCGAGGATCGGGCGATCAAACCCATCGCTGAATGGCCGCGTCCGAGTCGGTCGGCCCGGTGTTGAACGCGATATGCGCCTGGGGCGCGTGCCGGTGCACGACGTTGACCAGTTGCTCGAACACCAGGAAGTGGTCGTCATCCCGGCGGACGCCCGCACCGATCATGACCACGTCGAAGGACGCGCCGTCGAGAAGGGATTTGACCTCGTCAATCGCGGTGTCGCCATTGTGGATGAAGCCGAGCGTGATCTCGTATCCCAGCCCGCTCAGCTTGTCCCGATCCGCGTTCAATGCCGCCTCAAGCTTCTCCGGCGTCAGGCCAGGCCACTTTTCGTAATTCACGGCGGACGGGTGCCAGCCAACCATCAGAACGCTCTTTACCATCTTCCCTCCTGATCTCGCGCGCCGTGTGGGATGCTGTTAGATGAGTTCGGCGCCATGCGATGCAATTTACTTAACATGGAAACTATTGCCATGGAAGACTCCGATCTCCCGACGCGTCCCCGCTCGCTCGGCCGGCTGGTGAACTTCGCGGCCGGGGCCGTCAACGCGATGTGCAACCGCATGCTGGAACCCCATGGCCTGTCGCTGCCGCAATGGGTGGTGCTGTCGGCGCTCTGGCAAAAGGCGCCGCTCACGGTCGGGCAGATCGCGGATTATAGCGGGAACAATCTGCCGGCGACGTCCAAGCTCATCGACCGGATGGTCGACAAGGGCCTGCTTGCGCGACAACAGGACCCTGCGGACCGACGCACTATCTGGATCTCGCTCACGGACAGGAGCGAAGACCTGCGCCACCTGAAGGGGTTTCACGAGACGGTCAATCGCCGAATCGCAGACGGCCTTTCCACAACGGAAACCGACAGTCTGTTCAGCCTGCTCGAACACATCGAGCGTGCCTGTCAGGACCCCGAGCGCTAGGCCCTTCAGCGGGACGCGGTCAGCCGGACTTCGACACCTGCGCGAACTCCAACTCCACCGGCGTGGCGCGTCCGAAGATCGACACCATCACCTTGAGGCGCTGATTGTCGTCGTCCACTTCCTCGACATTCCCGGAGAAGCCCTCGAACGGGCCATCTGTGACGTTGACGTTCTCGCCCACTTCGAAGGTGATCAGCGAACGCGGCGCCTCGGCCCCCTCCTCGACACGGTTGAGGATCTGGTTCACCTCCTCGTCGCGCATCGGCATCGGCTTGCCCTGCGGGCCGAGGAACCCGGTCACCCGGTTGATCGAGTTGATCAGGTGATAGCCCTGATCCGTCATCTCCATATGCACCAGCACATAGCCGGGCATGAAGCGCCGCTCGGCGGTCACCTTCTTGCCGCGACGGACCTCGATCACTTCCTCTGTCGGGACGAGAACCTCGTCGATCTCCTCCTCCAGACCGGCCTGCGCCACATCATGGCGGATTTGCTCGGCGATCTTCTTTTCGAAGTTCGACAGTACGCTGACCGAATACCACCGCTTTGCCATGTTCGTCTCGATCCGTTGCTCGACCTGCGCCAGTGACCCGACAAACGGGCTACGCGCTCTGTGTCGAGGGCACCGCAGCTGTCAGGGGATTGGGGGGCAATACTGCGCCGAGTGCGGCAATTCAAGCGCCAATGCTTGCAGATCCGAGATACCGAACGGCAAACCTCCCGGCCCCTGTGCAATGCGGCTGCGATGGGCGGGGCTGATGTTCGGCCGCACCGCCCGGCACGGGACCCGACGCGCACCGCGCTAGAGGTAACGCAGCGCTTCGGCGATGTGCCGCGCCGGCTGATCGAACGGCGCGGCGAAGGACTTGTTAATGGCGCGGTTGAGCTGCCGGCTTGCCGCATAGAAATGAGCCGCGAAGAGCACACGGTTCCGCGCGAGGCCGGTCAGCCGTTCATAGGCCTCCGCCGCATCGAGCAGAAGCCTAGTCTCCCCACCGGCGACAGCGTCGATCGCAAGACGCTGAAAGGCGGATCCGGCCGCGTTCACCCGCAGACCTCCCAGGTCGATGAAGCCGACGCCGCGGGGATCTCCCTCCAGGGTGACGGCGTTTAGCGGGTTCAGGTCGTCATGCGAAACCACGCGCGGCAGGTCCGCGAGTGCAAGCCGGGCCTGGGCGAGGGCGGGCGGGCGGATACCGCAGACATCGCGCAGATGCGCCTCGAACCTTCCCGTGAGCGCCGCGAAGTATCGCTCGCTTTCGGCGATGACGCCGGCCTTTGCCAGTGGCGCAAGATCCAAGCCCAGACGATGCACGCTGCGCGCCAGGGCCTCCGGGCTGCACCTCCAGGTTTCGTCCAGCGTCTCGGCGTTGTCCCACCATTCCATCATCAGGCTGAAGCGCAGCCGCCCGACGGCGGTGCCGTAGATGCGGGGCAACACCGTCGCGATGCCCGCATCCGCCAGCGCGCGCGCCGTCCGATACTCCCGCGTGCTGCGTGTCTGCTTCTGCAGGAAGTACGCCGGGCCCTCCGCGCCGGAGGCGGGCGTGCAGCGGTAGACCGTGATGCCGATATTGTCCGCACCGGCCCGCACCTCGCAGTGGCGTGCGACGATGGCAGGCGCACCGATGAGGCCCGCTGCAACCTCGGCGCGGATGTGTGCGCCATCCTCCGTCCGCCCCAGATTTCGAAGGGACAGCGCCGCGAGGCGCCCGCCCTTCACGGCCATCTTGCGCAGGCGCGCCGTTCTTAAGAAGACCGGCGTCCGGCCATGGGCCCGCCCTGCAGGAGGTGTCATGTGCTGGACCCGGGCCGTCGCATGGAGCCTCCCTTCGCGCGGTCTTCGACTGTCGCACAGGTTGGCCCGCGAATGCCAGACACCGGCCGGCGCCACCGGAATGCAAAACAGCCGATGCGCGGGGCACTGGCTGTTTTGAGGGTTCGGGGGTCGACCGGCGCGGCGGGGCGCCGGAGCCTGTCGTCAGTTCACGGGCGCGGACGGCTCGAACTGCGGGATCGCCATGGTGGAGGCCGGCTCGCTCTCGATCGACGCCCAGTTGGTTTCGCTCTTCTGAAGGTTGCCCGGAATATCCTCCTCCCAGAAGCCCACCACGTTCTTGGTGATGTTCAGGTAGAGCTTGTTGTCGACGATCCGCCAGAGGTTGGGGTTGCCGGGCACCTTGCCGCCCTGCGCCACGCCATAGGCGCAATGGCCATCGTATTGCGGCGCGTAGGAGGCCGGATCGGCCAGGAACCGGTCGCGATTCTCCACCGACGAGAACGCGTAGGTTGCGCCGTCATACTCGGCCGTGATCGACGACTGCCCCGGCACGGCGGCGGGCTGGTCCGAGCCCACGGGCGCCTGATCCATATCGAAATACGCAACGACATCGTAGCCCGACGCGGCAAACCCGTTCGCGGCGGTATATTCCTCGCCCCCATAGGCGGAGGAGGCGACGGAAAGCGCCAGAGCGGCGACGGTCAGACGGAAGACAGAGGGCATGAGCTGGATCCTTTGGTAGCTGCGATGCCCCCCTCCTGACCCGGGGGATCGACCAGATACCAATCACGAGGGCGTGGCTCACGCGCCCGTGTTCCCTTGCGAGACGCGGGTGAGTGCCGGGTGTGCGCTGGTGCGCCCGATGGCGTGGCCCCGGCCGCGGCCGGATCAGCTGCCGAAGAAGGACAGGATCTGCGTCAGGCCGTTCCGGATCAGCCAATCGACGAAGAAGAAGAAGATCGCCGCCAGCGTCGCCATGAGGAAGACCATGACGGTCGTCAGCGCAACTTCCCGCCGCGTGGGCCAGACGACCTTGGAAACCTCGGCGCGCACTTGCTGGATGAACTGAATCGGGTTGGCCATGGAGTCGCTGTCCTTGTCGGGTTGGTGCGCAGATACGGGCCGCGCCGCTTCGATGCAAGGGCGCGGCTTCCTCTACGTTGCGACTGCGGGGCTGGAAGGCCGCGCGCTCAGCCGCTCTGCCGTTGCGCGGGCAGGCGCGCCGCAGCTGCGCGCAGGGCCTCGACATCCGCGCCGCAGATCTCTGCCTCGTGCGCCAGGATCTGCTCTATCGGCCACGTCCACCACGCTAGCTCCAGCAGGGCTTCGATCGTTTCGGGCGGGAAGCGGAACCGCAAAACACGCGCCGGGTTGCCCGCAACCACCGCATAATCGGGTACGTTTCCAGCCACCACGGCTCCGGCACCCACGATGACGCCCGATCCGATGCGCGCGCCGGGCATCACCATCGCCGCCTCGCCGAACCAGACGTCGTGCCCGATCTCGGTGTCCGCGCCGGGCCCGGGCATCGACGGGCGCCCGGCCACGCCGCCGCCGAAGATCGCGAAGGGGTAACTCGAAATCCCGTCGTAGCGGTGATTGGCCGACGCCGTGATGAAGCGCACGCCATGGGCGATCTGGCAGAACTTGCCCACCCGGAGGCGCTCGGGCGAGAAGTCGTAGAGGTGCGGCGCGAGGCGCGCCGCCCACCCGCCCTCCGCCGGGGGATCCCGGTCCGAGGCATAGCTGTACACGCCCACCTCGAACCGAGGATGGTCGATGGCGGCGGACAAGAACACTGTCCCGGGATGAGTTCCGCCGTCGGGCAGCGAAATGGGGTGCAGCGTTTCCGGGGCTGGAAATGGCGCCGGCATTCGGATCTCCTTCGTTCGGGTTTGTCTTTGGCCGTCAGTCGGCCGCTTTGGCGTCTTGCAGAGCGCGCACGCGATCCAACCGCGCAAAGGCCGTTGGATCGTTCAGCCCAAGGTCCTTCAGGTGGTCGACCAGCGCGCTCAGATAGCTTGCGATCGATCCCAGAAGTCCGCACGCAACGGCGATCGTCTCCGCCTGTTGCGCAATCGGGATGTCGCGCCGAACCAGGGCGGCTTTGGCCTCGGCCAGAAACGCCAGAACCCGAAGCCCACCGCGCGCCGTATCTACGTCGATGAAGACGGGGCGACACGCCTCGGCCAGCATTTCGCGCCGCCAGAGGATCCGGCTCTCCTCCTCCACTATGGTCTCGGGGATCCGAAACGCCAGTTCGGTGCATCCGGGGTCGCCGGGATCCGCAGCGTCGAGCGCCGCCATCAGGCCCGGCTGGGCCCGGGTGCCCTCGTCGAACGGACAGAAATGGCACACATGGTGCGGGGCCGTGGCGACCCGCACCGCATCGAAGCGCATGGAAAGGTCCCGCATGAGCGAGCCGCAGGCGAACACCCGAAGCGGCCCCTCATGCCCCGAAAGCGCCGCGATCCGGGTGGCGTCCCGTTCCTCATCGGCCCGGCGCCAGCCGGGGGCAAAGCCATGCTCGGCCATAGCCGCATCCAAGGGCCAATACTCGAACTCCCGTAAGCCAGAGTGCTCTGGCCGTCCGACGAGCGTGCGAGATTCAGGATGGTCGTGGAACGGATCGCGCGACACGGACATCTTGGCCTCATGATCCGGATGGGTGGCTGGCAGGGGCAGAGGGACTCGAACCCACGACCCTCGGTTTTGGAGACCGATGCTCTACCAACTGAGCTATACCCCTAGGCCGGGCTCTCGGGTACGGCAGGGCCGTTCCGAAATCAAGCCGATTGTCCGGGCCGGGCTCTGGTTTCGCACGTCCGGCTTCGCTATGGCGCCAACATGAGACACATGACGCCGCCCGACCGGATGGAGGCCCTCGCGACACGGCCCTGGGTCCGGCTGTCTGAACGTGCGCTGGGCAAGGCGCGGCGCGTGCCGACGATGCTGTCGGAGGAGGAGCAGAAGCTCTATTATTGGCTGACTGCCTTCTGGGCCGAGGGCCGCGGCGCGACCGTGGATCTGGGATGCTTCGCCGGTGGCTCGACCGCCCGGCTGGCTGAAGGGCATCGCACCGCCGGACATGCCGCAAAGGTGCATGGCTTCGACAGGTTCACTGCCGACGAGACAGCGAAGCGGCGTGTCCTCTATGCGCAAACGATCGCACCCTTCGACGGGCACGACATCCTGCCGCTGACACGGACTCTGCTGACACCGTGGCGCGATCAGGTGCGGCTGCATCGCGGTGAAATCGACCAGATGGCGTGGACGGGCGGCCCAATCGAGCTTCTCGTCATGGATGCGTCCAAGGCCGCCGTCACGGGCGATGCGATGGCCGAAACCTTCTTTCCGTACCTTCTGCCCGGGGCGAGTTTGGTGATCTCTCAGGATTACCTGCACTGGTCTCAACCCTGGGTGCCGGCCCAGATGGACGCCTTGTCGGCGTTCTTCCGGCCCGTGGCCCATGCGCCGCGCGACACGGTGATCTTTGCCTGCGAGCGCGTTCCGGACCGGGCGGCGCTCGAAGCCGCGCGGATTGCAGGGCTGGACGACGCCGCACTCGATGCACATCTGTCCAATGCCGAGGCGCAGGTCTCGGACTGGGGATTGGCGCCGCGCTTCGCCGATATGCGGGCAGCGCTCGCCGCCAACCCGGGCAAACGGCGGGCCCATCTCTTCGTTCGACCGTAACACTCCGTCGCGCACAGGTGAGAATTGGCGACCAACCGGTCGCGCTCAGTTGCATTGAGCGGATCTAAGGCGTGGCCTAGCTTCCCCCGAGGAGGATAGCCCCATGACCCCAACGCCCGATCAACCCACGATGTCTGCAGCCGATACTCCGACCCGCCGACACTTTCTTGCAACGGCCGCCGCCGCCCCCCTAGCCATCGGCGCGGCCACGAAGGGCGCGGCCAAGAGCTCGCCCGCCCTGGAAACCGATCCGTTCGAGTACGAGATCCAGCGCACCGAAGCGGAGTGGCGCGATCTGCTGACCGACGAGGAATACACGGTCCTCCGCGACGGGTTCACCGAACTGCCGAAAACGAGCGATCTCTGGAACGACCTGCGCGAGGGCAAGTTTGCCTGCCGCGGTTGCGGCCTGCATGTCTACTCGTCGAACTGGCGCGTTCCACTCGACAAGGGGTGGGTGTTCTTTGCCCACGCCGAACCCGCGACCGTCATGACCGGGATCGACGGCCCGCAGCAGGCGTACGGCATGCCTTCGGACTTTCCCAATCTGATCGAGGCGCATTGCCGCCGCTGCAGCAGCCATCTCGGACATATCCTGATCGTCGATCGCCAGCTTGTTCACTGCATCAACGGAACGAGCCTGTCGTTCTCGCCCTCGGAAGCCTGAAACAAGCATCCGCCGATCAACGAGGGGCCCGGTGTTGCACCGGGCCTTTTTCTTTGCGCAGCGTCCACCGTCCGTAACAACCGATCTCCGCCAAGTGAGACACGCCGAGTTGACCGGCTGCAATAACCGAACCGCAGCGCTCTCTCCTCACGCAAGCTCACGTTCTCCGCGAGGTTTTCGGCCCCCCGGATCACGCCCGCGTCATTGCGTTTGCGGGAATGTGACAGGATCGGCCCATTTGCGCCCGACAATGCGCGCGCATCCGGCGCGACACAGAATACCGCTCCCTGCAAGTCACCTAAGTGACAGGGATTGTTTCAATATTTCAACGGCTCCGAGAGTTTGAAAGTGGCCATGCCCATGCACCAGATGAGCCGTGCCGCAGCAAACACGCTGAGGCGGACTGACTTAGATCCAAGAAAGGACTGACCATGAAAGCCACGATACTCGCGACCGCGACCGCCCTCGTTCTCGGCGCCTCCGTTGCTTCGGCGCAAGACGACGCGTCGATGGGACAAGGCTTCAACATGCTGACCGGCGCCGTTTACAACGCGCTCAACGCTCAGGGGTTTGACACCGAGAACATCAACAACCTGACGCTGAGCGAGATCGCCACGATCCGCCGCCTTCTGACGGAGGATATGGGCAGCAGCGAGCGCCAGCGGATCGAGAAGATCCTGGACGACGCCGCGGGCTGAGCGCGACACATCCGGAGAGGGGGCCGTGTTGCGCGGTCCCCGCTCCACGCGGCCTCAGGCCGTGGGTTCTTTCGCCATCGGATGCGAGCGTTTCCAAAGGCCCAGCGCCACCAAACCGACGCCGTTAAAGATGAGCTCGACCCCGAGCAAGATCCCCAGCAGGGCCACCGTCACTGCCGGATTGAGCAGGATATACACCGCAAGGCCAAGCGACACGACGCCCGAGAGGATCATCGCCCAGAACACCGGGCTGCCCTTCATGCGCAAGGCAAACATCAGGCGCAGGACACCCCCCGCTGCGATGAAGATCGTGACCAGAAGCGCCAGCGAGATCGTCCCCGAAAGCGGGTTTGCCAGGAACGAATAGCCCAGAAGCGCCATCACGACGCCAAGTAGGATCGAGATGGCCTTGCTGCCCATCCCCTCGTCCCAGAAGCCGGCGACCGCCTGAATGATCCCGGAAATCAGGAACAGGGCCCCAACCACCGTTGTGATCGCAAGCGAGAAGACCACCGCGTGATTGAGGGCGAGCGCACCGAAGACGATCGACAGGACGCCCAAGAGCACCCACTTGAACCAGTCAGACATCGTTGATTTCCTTGTCCGCTTTGTCGGTTGCCGGAATGCTACACCACTTCGCGAACGTCCGTAAGCCGCCCCGTGATGGCCGCGGCGGCCGCCATGGCCGGGCTCATCAGATGGGTGCGGCCGCCCCGGCCCTGACGCCCCTCGAAGTTGCGGTTCGACGTGGAGGCGCAGCGCTCGCCCGGGCTCAGCTGGTCCGGGTTCATGCCCAGACACATGGAACACCCGGCCATGCGCCATTCGAACCCGGCGTCCTGCAGCTTCTGCGCTATGCCCTCTTCCTCGGCCTGCAGCCGCACTAGGCCCGAGCCCGGCACGATCATCGCGCGCAGCCCGTCCTTCACGCGCTTGCCCTCCATGATCCGCGCAACCTCGCGCAGATCCTCGATCCGGCCATTGGTGCAGGAGCCGATGAAGACCGTGTCGATCTCGATATCGCTCAGCTTCTGCCCGGGGGTCAGGCCCATATAGTCGATCGACCGGCGCGCCGCGTCGACTTTGCCGCCCTCGAACTCCTCGGGCCGGGGGACGGCGCCGGTGATCGGCAGCACGTCCTCGGGCGAGGTGCCCCAGGTGACGACCGGGGCGATGTCCTCGGCGCGGAGCGTTAGCACCTTGTCGAAATGGGCGCCCTCGTCTGTGTGCAGCGTCTTCCACCAGGCCAGCGCCGCCTCCCATTGGGCACCCTTGGGCGCCTTCGGGCGGCCCCTGACGTAGTCGAACGTCGTCTCGTCGGGGGCGATCAGGCCGGCGCGGGCGCCGCCTTCGATGGCCATGTTGCAGATGGTCATGCGCCCTTCCATCGACAGGCTCATGACCGCCTCGCCGCAATACTCGATCACATGACCCGTTCCGCCCGCCGTCCCGGTCTCGCCGATGATCGACAGCACGATGTCCTTGGCGGTGACGCCGGGCGCCAGCGTGCCCGTCACCTCGACCTTCATGTTCTTCGATTTCTTCTGCACAAGCGTCTGCGTGGCCAGAACGTGCTCGACCTCGGAGGTTCCGATCCCGTGCGCGAGCGCACCAAACGCACCATGCGTCGCCGTATGGCTGTCGCCGCAGACAATCGTCATGCCCGGTTGGGTCCAGCCCTGTTCCGGGCCGATGATATGCACGATTCCCTGCCGGATATCGTCCACGTCGTACATCTCGACGCCGAAATCCTTGGCGTTCTGGCGCAGGGCTTCCACCTGGATGCGGCTCTGCTCGTCCTTGATCCCGGACAGACGGTCGGGGTCGGTCGGCACATTGTGGTCCGGCACGGCGACGGTCTTTTCGGGGGCGCGCACCGGCCGTCCGGCCATGCGCAGCCCCTCGAAGGCCTGGGGCGAGGTCACCTCGTGGACGAGGTGACGGTCGATATAGAGCAGGCATGTGCCGTCTTCGGCTTCATGGGCGACGTGACTGTCCCAGATTTTGTCGTACAGCGTCTTCGGGGCGGACATCTCAGAATCTCCGGAAAATGGATCGGTCGTTGGGTCGGGCTGGCGCGGCGCGAGCGGATACCCTCAGCCTAGCGGCGGAGCGCTATGCATCACGCCGTGAAACCGCCAAGGCAGCCGCGCGTGATCTTCAAGGTCCATGATCGGTGTCGAAACCATGGGATTGCCCTAGCGCAGCCAGCCCACGCTCACAAGATCCATGGGCACCGCGTTTCCTGGCGTTGCCGTGCCGGAGACGTCGATTTCAGGCCGAATTGCCAGACTTTCGACCGACCGCACGGAACCAAATCGCGGCGTCGGGCGTTCGATTACGAACCTCTTGTGGAGGCACCGATGCGGCGCGCCTACCCTATCCTGCACTTACTCCTGATCGCGGCTATGCTGGTGGCGGCGGTTGCCATGGCCAATGGCGAGCGCCTCGATTCGGGGGAGGCGCTGCGCCTGTCGGCCATCGTCGCGATCTGACACGGGATCGCGACGACGACGCGCAAGACGTTGCGCATGAACACACTCATAAGGCGCGAAGACACCTGAAATATTGAGACTCGGCGCCCGAGATGCTATCTTGAGCTTAGCCCGGGCGCCGGGGTTGTGCGGCGCGTTGCACGGAGGACAAACTCCTGTCTCACTACGCGCAGGCCGCCACGCCAACGGCGGCAATCGATGCCTCGGTGGGCGCGACACGCGCTACGAGTGCTCACGCGGATCCGGCCAACAGCGATGCGTTGCTTGCGGCGGTCCTCACCTCTCTCGAAGAAGACAAGGCCGAGGAGATCGTCTCCATCGCGCTTGCGGGAAAGTCCGAAATGGCGGACCACATGGTCATCTGTTCCGGGCGTTCGTCGCGGCAGGTCCAGTCGATCGCCGAAAAGCTGACCGACCGGCTGAAGCAGAACCGCGGCGTTCTTTGCAAGGTCGAAGGCAAGGAAAGCGGCGATTGGGTTCTGATCGACGCCGGCGACGTGATCGTTCACGTGTTCCGCCCCGAGGTTCGCGAGTTCTATCAGTTGGAAAAGATGTGGCAGGCGGACGCGCGCACGACGCCAGCCTCCTAGATCCGATCGACGCACGGCGAGCCTCGGCGCCGTGCGCCTGAGCATTCTTGCCGTGGGCCGGGCCCGAACGGGCCCGGAAGCCGAGATGGTCCGCGACTACCTCGAAAGGACGGAGCGGACCGGGCGCCCTGTCGGATTAACCGCCACTGGCCTCACCGAAGTGGAACCGAAAGGGCGCGGCGGCCCCGCGCCCGAAGCGGACGCGCTGCGGCGCGCGTTGCCGGCCGGGGCCCGCGTTGTGTGCCTCGACGAACGGGGTAAAACCCTGAACTCGCCGGATCTGGCCGCGCGTCTCGCCATGTGGCGCGACGCCGGGGACCGGGAGGCCGTTTTTGTGATCGGCGGTGCCGACGGGCTGGACCGCGCGCTCGTGGCCGAGGCGGACCTGGTGCTGTCGCTGGGAAGGATGGTCTGGCCGCATATGCTGGCGCGCGTGATGGTGTCCGAACAGCTTTACCGCGCCGCTTCGATACTTGCGGGAACCCCGTATCACCGGGCGTAGCGCCGGCTGGTTGTGTGGGGCGCCGGCGCCCCTTAGAACCGACGCATCCAAGATCGGGAGAGGTCGATGAGTGCGCGCGGGCCGGTTGTTCTATGCATCCTCGACGGGTGGGGAATCGGGGAGACGGATGTCGGAAATGCGCCCGTTCTCGCCGACACGCCCAATGTCGATCGCCTGATGGCGGATGGGCCGACGGCCACTTTGGTGACCTTCGGCCCAGATGTCGGCCTGCCGAAGGGCCAGATGGGCAACTCGGAGGTCGGGCATACCAATATCGGGGCGGGCCGGGTCGTGGCGATGGACCTGGGCCAGATCGACCTCGCCATAGAAGACGGCAGCCTTGCCCAGCGCCCGGCCCTGCAGGATTTCATCGCGGCCCTACGCGCGAGCGGGGGAACGGCGCATCTGTCCGGATTGTGCTCGCCCGGAGGGGTGCACGCGCATCAGGCCCATATCGCGGAGCTGGCGCGCATCGTCTCGGCCGCAGGCATCCCGGTTCAGATCCACGCCCTCACGGACGGGCGCGACGTGCCGCCGAAATCCGGGGCCGGGCAGTTGGCCGAACTGAACGACGCCCTGCCGGACGGGGCTTGGATCGGATCCGTCGTGGGGCGCTACTTCGCGATGGATCGGGACAAGCGGTGGGACCGCGTCGCGAAGGCGACCGCGCTGATCCTGCGGGGAGAGGGGCACCCAGCAGCGAATGCGCCGGACGCGGTCGAAGCGGCTTATGAACGGGGCGAAACGGACGAGTTCGTGACGCCGACCCGGCTTGAGGCCTATGCCGCCCCGAAGGACGGTGACGGGCTGCTCTTTGCCAACTTCCGCGCCGACAGGGCCCGTGAGATCCTTGGCGCCCTGGCCGATCCCGCCTTCGACGGGTTCGACCCCGGGCCGCGCCCCACCTGGGCAGCGACCACCGGCATGGTGCAATACTCCGAGGTGCTGGACGTCCATCTGACAGCCATCTTCCCGGACCGCGACATCCCTAACGTGCTGGGGTCCTGGGTCTCGCAGCACGGGTTGCGTCAGTTCCGCCTCGCCGAGACGGAGAAATACCCGCACGTCACCTTCTTTCTGAATGGCGGCGTGGAAGCGCCCTACCCCGACGAGGACCGGCATATGCCGCCCTCCCCGAAGGTCGCCACCTACGATCTGGCGCCGGAAATGGCCGCGGCGGAGGTGACCGACGCCCTGGTGGGCGCCATCGAGGACGGCTACGATCTGATCGTCGTGAACTATGCCAACCCCGACATGGTCGGCCATACAGGCGATCTGGAGGCTGCCAAACGGGCCTGCACGGCCGTGGATGCCGGGCTCGGCCGCGCACTCGCCGCGCTGAAGAAGGCGGGCGGCGCCGCCGTGATCACCGCCGACCATGGCAATTGCGAAACCATGATCGCCGAGGATGGCGGCCCCCATACCGCTCACACCACCAATCTGGTTCCGGTCATGCTCGTCGGCGGGCCCGAGGGCGCGACGCTCCGCGATGGCCGCCTCGCCGATCTGGCGCCGACGGTTCTGACGCTGATGGGCCTGCCGATCCCGCCAGAAATGACCGGCAAGAGCCTGATCCTGGCCTAAATCCTGCACCAGAATGCTACGCGATTGTGATGGCGGTTGAGCGCCGGCACGCCTCGGCACCGTGTTCGCCGCTGCACACCCGGGCTAAGCTTTGGCCTGGCGCATAGCCGGATCGGGCGCGCGACGCGGAGCAATGGGCGTCGGCGCGTCTTGTAACGTTGGGCGCCGCGCGGCAACAGACAGGTGCAGAGCAGGCAGATCCGCTCTATATCGAAGGTGAAGTGCGCAACGCACCGGCAGAACACCGCAGGTCGCGACCGTTAGACAGGAACGAGGACACGAATGAAAAAATCCGTCATGGCCGCCCTGGGTGGCACGCTCGCCGGCGCAGTGATCGCCACGCAAGTGGCCGGGCCGCTGATCGCGCAGGAGGCGGGGCGCAACACCACCGTCTATGAGCAGCTCGATCTTTTTGGCGACATCTTCGAGCGGATCCGCGCGCAATATGTCGAGGAGGTGGACGAGGCGGACCTCATCGAAGCCGCGATCAACGGCATGCTCACCTCGCTCGACCCCCATTCCAGCTACCTGTCGCCCCAGGACGCCGACGACATGCGCGTCCAGACGCGCGGCGAGTTCGGCGGCCTCGGGATCGAGGTCACGCAGGAGGAAGGCTTTGTAAAGGTGGTCTCGCCCATCGACGACACGCCGGCGGACGAGGCCGGGATCGAAGCGGGAGACTTCATCACCCATGTCGACGGTGAATCCGTCCTAGGGCTGACGCTCGACGAAGCGGTGGAACTGATGCGCGGCCCGGTCGGCTCGGAGATCGTGATCACCGTGGTGCGCGAGGGCGAGGACGATCCGTTCGACGTCACCATCATCCGCGACACGATCAAGCTGACCGCCGTCCGGACCCGGACGGAGGGCCAGACAGTCGTCCTGCGTGTCACCACCTTCAACGACCAGACTTTTCCGAACCTCGAAGAAGGCCTGGCCGAAGCCGTCGACTCCGCCGGCGGCCAGGACAACATCAACGGCATCGTGCTCGACCTGCGCAACAACCCCGGCGGTCTGCTGACCCAGGCGATCAAGGTGTCTGACGCGTTCCTCGACAAGGGTGAGATCGTGTCGACCCGCGGCCGCAACCCCCAGGACGGCGACCGCTACAACGCAACGCCGGGGGATCTGGCCGACGGCAAGCCGATGGTCGTTCTGATCAACGGAGGATCGGCCTCCGCCTCCGAGATCGTCGCGGGGGCGCTGCAGGATCATCGCCGCGCCATCGTGATCGGCACCAAGAGCTTCGGCAAGGGATCGGTGCAAACGGTGATGCCGCTGCGCTCCGAAGGCGCGATGCGCCTGACGACCGCACGGTACTACACGCCGTCGGGCCGTTCGATCCAGGCCCTCGGCGTTTCACCGGACATTGTCGTCGAACAGCCCCCGCGCCGCCCGAACGCGGAAGAGACCGAGGAGGAGGGTAACAACCGCCCCTCCCGCTCCGAAGCCGATTTGCGCGGCAGCCTCGACAATGACAGCCTGACAGAGGATCAGCGCAACCAGATCGAGGAAGAGCGCGCCCGCGCCGAGGAGGCCGCCGAACTCCGGGAAGAGGATTATCAACTGGCCTATGCCATCGATATCCTGAAGGGCCTGTCCGCGCTTGGCCCCTCCGGCACCGTCGAGTGATCCTGACGGTGTAAATCGGTCGGGCCCGGGCAGGACTGCGCGGGCCCACCCTCCAAACCCTCTGTCCGGCCTTCGCACTTAAGGACGCTGCACCGTGGCCCGCCCGACGGACCCCAACGCAACCCAGATCGCCCGCCTTCAGAAGAGGTATCCCGGGGCCACCACGGGTGAGTTCGGCGATAGCGAAGCTCTGTCCCAACGGTTGATCGGCCTCATACGCGAGGGCCGGAAAACGGCCACCTGCGCCGCCTTGCGCGACTATCACGCCGACGACGAGCCTCTGCCGGTCGCCGGACAGTTCGAGATCGTGCTGGATCACACCGGGCGTCCAGCAATGGTGCTTCGCACTACCGCCGTGCAGACCACCCGGTATTGCGATGTCGACTGGAGCTTTGCCAAGGACGAGGGCGAAGACGACGATCTGGACGGCTGGCGCGCCGGGCATCGCGCTTATTTCGAGCGGACCGGCGGGTTCGATGACCGGATGATGCTCCTCTGCCAGCGTTTCGAGATGGTCGAGGACCTGAAGCCTACTGATTGAGCACGAAGCGCGCGATTGGCCCCCGCGCTTCCAGCATCTCCTCCGGCAGCGTGCCGCCTTGTCCGAGGATCGTCTCGGCCGCCACGAGCCGGTCCACCCTCTGACACGCGAGAACAAGGATCGCCGCGCCCAGAATGCCACCCAGAACCGGCAGCGCCGCGGCCGTCGCCACGAATGCCGCGCACCCCCCGAGAAGCAGCGCATAGAGCGCGTGCGACTGGACCCGCAGGATCGACGCGAGGCGTTGCGGGCATGTGATGGGCTCGGACGCCTCGCCAAAGAGCGCCATCTGCCAGCGGCGCTGCAGGGCTTGCGTGGTCCGATAGCCCTCCGGCAGGTGCGACGCCCGCATCAGATCGGAGCGGATGTTCTCCTCCAGCCAACAGATCCGCAGCAGCAGAAACAGCGCAAACGCCCCGACCAGGCCGCCGGGCAGCCACAGCGCGATAGCGCTCCCCGCGAGGATCAGCGCCGCCCCGGACAGGAGCGGCGTCGCCCGCGCATTCCATTCTCGGTGTTGCATCGTCGCCTCCTCCCTTGGCGTCTGCGCCGGGTGCCCGTCCGCAATCGCGCCGCAGACCGGCCCGCGGCGCCGCAGGGCCCATGTGGCAGGGCTTGGGAAGCAGCCAAACCGGCGCCACTCGGGCACTCTGGCATCTCATTGCGTCAAGACTATGCCGCAGAGGGCCGGACGGTCACGCCGATCCTGCCCTCCCGCGCCGCAGCGCCGCACCAAGGGGGCTGTTGATCGTCCCGGCGCGGGGGGCTTTAAGGGGCCCATGCTGGCCGATCCCGCCTCCCTGCCCTATCGTCCCTGCGTCGGTGTCGTTCTCGTCAACGCAGACGGCCGCGTCTTCGCCGGTATCCGGCGCGACGCCCATCTCACCAGCCCCGCCTGGCAGATGCCCCAGGGCGGCATCGATCCCGGAGAGAGCGTGCGCGATGCCGCCCTGCGCGAGTTATGGGAGGAAACCGGCGTCGCATCCGATCTCGTCGACGTGGAAGCGGAAACCAAAGAATGGCTCCGCTACGATCTGCCGGAGCATCTGCTGGGCAAGATCTGGAAGGGCAAGTACCGCGGACAGGAGCAGAAGTGGCTTCTGATGCGCTTCAAGGGCAGCGACGCGGATATCGACATCGCCACCGAGCATCCGGAGTTCTCCGCCTGGGCATGGAAGCCCGCGGAAGATCTTCCCGGGCAGATCGTGCCCTTCAAACGGACCGTCTACGAGGCCGTGCTGAGCGAGTTCGCCCCACTGATCTGAGAGATCCGCCCCGGCGCCTGCCCCGGCGCAAGGCCGCCGCCCTACGTTTTTGACTCCCAAAAGAACAAAACATGAATATCCTTGGCGGTATGCCGTCTCGATGCGCCTCCAACGCATGCCACACCCGCTGGGCCCCGCCGCCCCGCGCCGAACTGCGTGCCAAGGTCTAACGTCATGGCCTTCGCGGAACTCTCCATCACCTCGAACTTCACCTTCCTGACCGGCGCGTCGCACCCCGAAGACTACGCCGAGCGGGCGGCCATGGCCGGGATCGGCGCCATCGCCATCGCCGACGAGAACTCCGTCGCCGGCATCGTCCGCGCCCATACGCGGCTGAAAGAGATCGCGCGCACCGTCGCCGAGCGCGCCGCGCAGGAGACGCGCGATGGCGAGATCGGGCCGCCGCGCCCGGATGGCGCGCCCCGGGCCCCGGGGCCGGATATCCGCAACGTGCCCGCCCTCCTCCCGGCCGCGCGCCTGAGGCTCGAGGACGGCCTGACGCTCACCGCCCTGCCGCGGACCCGGGCCGCCTGGGGGCGTCTGTCCCGTCTGATCTCATCCGGCCGGCTGCGCGCCGAGAAAGGCAGCTGCGCCCTGCGGCTCGACGACGTTCTGAAATGGGGCACGGGGATGGAGCTTCTGCTGCACCCGCCCGACACGGACAGCCCGCCCCATCTCGGCCGCGCCCGGCCGGACAAGGACACGTCCCCAAAAGCGATCCCGGTGCCCCGCGGCGCGGGCCCCTGGGCGTCACGGGCGGAACGGCTGTCGCGCCGCTTTCCCGGACAATGCCACCTCGTCCTCGCGCCCTGTTATGACGGGCGCGATGCCGACAGGTTCGACAGGCTGAGCCGCGACGCGGCGCGCCTGAAGCTGCCCACCGTCGCCGCTGCCCTGCCCCGCATGCACCATGGCCGGGCGCGGCGCCTCGCCGACGTCCTGACCGCCGTGCGCGCGGGCATGCGCGTCGAGGATCTCGGGCGCACCGCCCTGGCCAATGCCGAACAGCGCCTGCGCTCCGAAGCCGAGATGCGGCGCCTTCTCGGCCCACATGAAGGCGCGGTCGACCGCGCCGCCGCCCTTGCCGCGCGCTGCACCTTCAGGCTGGAGGAGTTGCGCTACGAATACCCTTCCGAAATCGCGGATGGCGAGACGGCGAATGAGCGTCTCGCCCGCCTGGCAGCGGACGGCCTGGCCTGGCGCTACCCGTCCGGCGCGCCCGACAAGGTCCGCGATCTGATGCATCACGAGCTCGCCCTCATCGCGAAACTCGACTACGCGCCCTACTTTCTGACCGTGCGCGACATCGTGGCCTTCGCCCGGTCGCGCAACATCCTGTGCCAGGGCCGGGGCTCGGCGGCCAACTCCGTGGTGTGCTTCTGCCTCGGGGTCACCTCCGTCTCCCCCGAAATCGGCACGATGGTGTTCGAGCGCTTCGTCTCCGAGGCCCGCAACGAACCGCCCGACATCGATGTCGACTTCGAGCATGACCGCCGCGAGGAGGTGATCCAGCACATCTACGCCCGCTATGGCCGCCACCGCGCCGGCCTCTGCGCCACCGTCATTCACTACCGCGGCAAACGCGCCGTGCGCGAGGTCGGCAAGGCCATGGGCCTGACCGAGGACACCGTCGCCGCGCTCTCCTCCCAGATCTGGGGCTTCGGCTCGGTCAACGGCATCGAAGAGGAGCGCCTGCGCGAGATCGGCCTCGACCCGGCCGACCCGCGCCTGCGCCAGACGATCGACCTCGTGCATCAGATCCAGGGCTTCCCGCGCCACCTCTCTCAGCATGTCGGCGGTTTCGTCATCACCGAGGGAAGGCTCGACGAGCTCTGCCCCGTCGAAAACGCCACGATGGAAGACCGCACCGTGATCCCCTGGGACAAGGACGACATCGATTCCTTGGGCATCCTGAAGGTCGACGTCCTCGGCCTCGGCATGCTGTCGGTCCTGCGCCGCGCCTTCGATCTGGTGGAGCAGCACCACCAGCGCCCGCTCTCCCTCGCCACCCTGCCGCCCGAGGATCCGGACACCTACGACATGCTCTGCGAAGCCGACAGCCTGGGCGTGTTCCAGGTCGAAAGCCGCGCGCAGATGAACTTCCTGCCGCGGATGCGCCCGCGCACCTTCTACGATCTGGTGATCCAGGTGGCGATCATCCGCCCCGGGCCGATCCAGGGCGACATGGTCCACCCCTTCATCCGCCGCCGCAATGGCGAGGAAGAGGTGTCGTTTCCCTCCGACGATCTCGGCCGCGTCCTGTCGAAAACCCTCGGCGTGCCGCTCTTTCAGGAACAGGCGATGCAGATCGCCATTGTCGGCGCGGGCTTCACCCCTGACGAGGCCGACCGCCTGCGCCGCGCGCTCGCTACCTTCCGCCGCCAGGGCAACGTGTCGGACCTGCGCGACCGTTTCCTGCGCGGCATGAAGAAGAACGGCTATTCCGGCGATTTCGCCGACCGCTGCTTTTCCCAGATCGAGGGGTTCGGATCCTACGGCTTTCCCGAAAGCCACGCGGCAAGCTTCGCGCTACTGGTCTACGCCTCCTCCTGGCTCAAGCGCCACTACCCCGCGATCTACGCCTGCGCGCTGCTCAACTCCCAGCCCATGGGCTTCTACGCCCCCGCCCAGATCGTCCGCGACGCGCGCGAACACGGGGTCGAGGTACGCCCCGTCTCCATCGCCGACAGCTTCTGGGACTGCACGATGGAGCCCGCCGAGAACGGTACACTCGCCCTCCGCCTCGGCTTCCGCCAGATCAAGGCCCTGCGGGAGGACGACGCGCACTGGATCACCGCCGCCCGCGGCAACGGCTACCTCACCGTAGAGGACGTCTGGCGCCGCGCCGGCCTGTCATCGGCCGCCCTCGAAACGCTCGCCGAAGCGGATGCCTTCCTCCCGCTCGGCCTCAGCCGCCGCGATGCACTCTGGGCCGCAAAGGCGTTGCGCGCGCCCAAGCCGCTTCCGCTCTTCGCCGGCGATATGGACGGCGAGGGCATCGCCGAACCCGCCGCCCACCTGCCCGAGATGACCCTCGGCGAACAGGTGGTCGAAGATTATGCCGCCCTCCGCCTGACCCTGCGCGCCCATCCCGTGGCCCTGCTGCGCCCCTGGCTGACACCCGCCACAAACCCCAAACGCGGAACGGGCCCCAAACGCGGAACGGGCCCAATCCGCAGAACGGACCCCGGCCCCTGACCCGGCCCCCATCATCTTGGCAGAAATACTCACCCGCCGAACCGGGCCGCGAACGCCCTCGCTGCGCCTGGGGCGCCCCTGGGCACCCCCGGGGCACCCCCCGGGCCCCGCCGCGGCCTACCGCGTCGGCACCGGCGCCTCGCCGCGATAATCGTAGAAGCCGCGCTCGGTCTTGCGCCCCAGCCACCCCGCTTCGACATATTTGGTCAGCAGCGGGCAGGGGCGGTACTTCGTGTCCGCCAACCCGTCATGCAGCACGTTCATGATCGCCAGACAGGTGTCGAGGCCGATGAAATCGGCCAGTTCCAGCGGCCCCATCGGGTGGTTCGTACCGAGCTTCATCGCCTTGTCGATGCTGTCGACGCTGCCCACCCCCTCCTAGAGCGTATAGACCGCCTCATTGATCATCGGCATCAGGATCCGGTTGACGATGAACGCCGGAAAGTCCTCGGCGCTTGCCGCGGTCTTGCCGAGAGAATCCACCACCCCGAGGAGCGTCTTGTAGGTCGCATCGTCCGTCGCGATGCCGCGGATCAGCTCGACGAGCTTCATCACGGGCACCGGGTTCATGAAGTGAAGGCCCATGAAACGTTCCGGCCGATCGGTCCGGCTGGCGAGCCGCGTGATCGAGATCGACGACGTGTTCGACGTCAGAATCGTCTCCGGCTTCAGATGCGGGACGAGATCCTCGAAGATCGCCTGTTTCACGGTTTCTCGCTCCGACGCGGCCTCGACCACAAGGTCGGTCTGGGCGATGTCCTTCAGATTGAGCGTGGTTTGGATGCGCGCCAGCGCCGTGCCGCGGTCCTCCTCGCTGATCTTGCCCCGGCTCACCTGCCGGTCGAGGTTGCGGTCGATCAGCGTGACCGCCTTCTTCAGGGCTTCGTCGCTGATGTCGCTCATCAAAACGTCGTAGCCCGACAGCGCGAAGACATGGGCGATCCCGTTGCCCATCTGCCCCGCACCCACAATCCCAACCGTCTTGATTCCGCTCATCTGCGTTCCCCAGTCCGTGTCGGCGCGACCCTATCGCCGTGTTCCGCGCGCTCCAAGCGGCGCATGCGCGCGGGGCGGCGTTCTCTTCAATTTTCTCTTTAGCACTCGGGCAACCCTTTCCTGCCAAACCCGTCACCGGGTGAAAATTTGGTGTGAGGATGGGATGACGTACGAGCATCCGGGGGGCGGCAGTCTCGATTACGACGTGTGCCGATACGGCAAGTCTCGGCTTCTGGTCCGGGGTCCGAAAGCGCGGCTCGTGCCGCCCTATACTCTGTTTCTCGGCGGAACGGAAACCTACGGCCGGTTCGTGCCGGAGCCGTTCCCGGCGCAGATCAAGGCCCGGCTCGGCCTGAACGTCGTCAATGTCAGTTGCATCAACGCCGGTCTTGATGCCTTTGCCGAGGACAGGACGCTCCTGGCCATGGCCGCGGCGGCCGACACGACGGTCGTCCAGATCATCGGCGCGGCGAACCTCTCCAACGAGCTCTACACGGTGCACCCGCGCCGGAACGACCGGTTCCTGGCGGCGACGCCGGCGCTCCGGGCGCTCTACCCGGAGGTGGACTTCACGGAGTTCAGCTTCACGCGGCATCTGCTGTCCAACCTGCAGGCCCGATGCCCGGCACGCTTCGCGACGGTCACGGCCACGCTCAAGGATCGCTGGCGCGTCCAGATGCACCGCCTGATGGCCGAGGCCGGCGCCCGCCGCATCCTGCTCTGGGTTGCCGCCGCGCCCCCGCCCGACCGCGCCTGCAGCATCGAAAACGGCAGTGACCCGCTTCTGGTCGACAGGGCCATGGTGGCGGAGTTCGGCGCACAGGCGGACGAATTCGTGCAGGTGATCCCGACGGCGCAGGCCCGGGCCATCGGCACCGATGGCATGGTGTTCACCGATTTCGAGGCGCATATCGCCGAGGAAACGATCAACCTGGCAACGCACGCAGAAATCGCTCAGGCGCTGGCGCCGGTTCTGCGGCGCCAGACGCAAGCCGCCTAGGCCGCCGGGGGGGCGGGCCTAGGCGGTCGCTGTTTTCGCTGTCTTCCCCGGCCAGTTTGGTTTGGCCCGGTCGGGCGGGGTTGGGCTTGGGGTTAGACTTTTTCGATGAGTTCGGGGACGGCGTCGAAGAGGTCGGCGACGAGGCCGTAATCGGCGACCTGGAAGATCGGGGCTTCCTCGTCCTTGTTGATCGCCACGATCACCTTGCTGTCCTTCATGCCTGCCAGGTGCTGGATCGCGCCGGAGATGCCGACCGCGATGTAGAGGTCGGGCGCGACCACCTTGCCGGTCTGGCCCACCTGCCAGTCGTTCGGCGCGTAGCCCGAATCGACCGCCGCGCGCGAGGCGCCCACCGCCGCGCCGAGCTTGTCGGCCAGCTGCTCGATGATCGCGAACTGCTCCTCGGAGCCGAGCGCCCGGCCGCCGGACACCACGATCCCCGCCGAGGTCAGCTCTGGCCGGTCGCTCGCGGCCACCTTGTCCTCGATCCATTCCGACAGGCCCGGATCGGCCGCCGCCGCGATGCTCTCCACCGGGGCGGTACCGGTCAGCGGCGCGGCGTCGAACACCGAGGTCCGCACCGAGACCACCTTCGTGGCATCCCCGCTCTGCACCGTCTGCAGCGCGTTGCCCGCATAGATCGGCCGCTCGAACGTGTCCGGCCCCGCGATCGCGGTCACATCGGTGATCACCATCACGTCGAGCAGCGCCGCCACCCGCGGCAGGATGTTCTTGGCGCTCACCGTCGCCGGCGCCACGATATGGCTGTAATCGCCCGCCAGCGACACCACCAGATCGGCCACCGGCTCGGCCAGCCCGTTGCCGTAGAGCGGGCTGTCGGCGCAGAGCACCTTGGCCACGCCCGCGATCTTGGCCGCCTCCGCCGCGCCCGATGCGCTGCAGCCTTCCGAGGCGCAGAGCACCGTCACATCGCCGAGGCCCGCCGCCGCCGTCACCGCCTTCGCCGTCGCATCGGCCGCCAGCGCGCCCTTGTTCATTTCCGCCAGAAGGAGAACGGCCATCAGAGCACCCCCGCTTCGTCCTTGAGTTTCGCCACCAGCTCGTCCACCGAGCCGACCTTCACGCCGGCCTGCCGCTCCGACGGCTCCGACGTCTTCACCACGCTGAGCCGCGGCGCCACGTCGACGCCATAGGCCTCCGGCGTCTTCTCCTCCAGCGGCTTCTTCTTGGCTTTCATGATGTTGGGCAGCGAGGCATAGCGCGGCTCGTTCAGCCGCAGATCCGTCGAGATCACCGCCGGCAGCGTCACCTTCACCGTCTGCAGCCCGCCATCGACCTCGCGCGTGACCACCGCGTGCCCGCCCTCGATCGCCACCGCATTGGCATAGGTCGCCTGGCTCCAGCCGCAGAGCGCGGCGAGCATCTGGCCGGTGGCGTTCATGTCGTTGTCGATCGCCTGCTTGCCGCAGAGCACCAGGCCCGGCGCCTCCTCGCCGACGATCGCCGCCAGGATCTTGGCCACCGCCAGGGGCTCGATATCGGTGTGCACGTCCTCGGCCGCGACCACCAGGATCGCCCGGTCCGCCCCCATCGCCAGCGCCGTGCGCAAGGTCTCCTGGCTCTGCTTCACCCCGATCGACACCGCGATCACCTCGGACGCCGTCCCCGCCTCCTTCAGACGGATCGCCTCCTCCACCGCGATCTCGTCGAACGGGTTCATCGACATCTTCACATTCGCAAGATCAACACCAGACCCGTCAGACTTCACACGCACCTTCACATTGTAGTCAATCACGCGCTTCACAGGCACCAATACCTTCATCCCACAAACTCC
>JBCDGG010000041.1:0-34295 GCA_038757905.1 Pseudomonadota bacterium
CCTCGCCTGTCGCGTCGAGATTTGCGTTGGGTTCGTCAAGCACGAGGATGAAGGGATTTCCGAACAGGGCGCGGGCAAGACCGATCCTTTGTTTCTGACCGCCCAAAGGCTATCAGACCGAAATCGGTCTCGATGGTGCCGGTCTGTCGGGTGGTCAGAAGCAAAGGATCGGTCTTGCCCGTGCCCTTTTCGGAAATCCCTTCATCCTCGTGCTCGACGAACCCAACGCAAATCTCGACGCGACAGGCGAGGCGGCCTTGCTCCAGGCAATTCAGCATCAAAAGAAGCAGAACGGCATTGCGATCATCATTGCCCACCGTCCAAGTGCCATGGGGGCGGTCGACCAGATCCTGGTTCTTGAAAACGGCCGGATGAAATCATTTGGACCCAAAGAGCAGGTCCTTGCACAATTCATGGAAGGTCCGTCGAAACCGGTGTCTCCGGGCGCGCAGATGGTTAATCCGTTGCGTGTCGTCGCAGGCTCGCCGTCCGGCGCGGCGGCTCTTACCACATCAACCGCGGATCCGGACACCGAACATGAGTGAACGAACACCACTGCACCGCTCGCTTTCGAGGCACATTCTTGTCTGCGGCGTCCTGTCTCTCGCACTGGGAGCGGCCATAACCGCGTGGGCCCTGTCGGCCACGCTGGTTGGCGCCGTCATGGCACCCGGCACGTTCGTGGTCGAAAGCAATGTCAAATCGGTGCAGCATCCGACGGGAGGCGTGGTTGGCGCGCTCCATGTCGAGGAGGGACAGAAAGTTGCGGCCGGAGAGGTGATCGTAACGCTCGATGATACGGAAGCCCGGACCAATCATGCGATCGTGAGCAAGAGACTGAACGAGCTCACCGCGCAAATGGCGCGACTGCTTGCAGAGCGCGACGACCTCGCCGAGATTTCCTTCCCCGCCGGGTTGAATGCCCTGGCGCTGAGCGACGAGGAAGCCGGAAAGGCGATCCACAGCGAAAGGGTTCTGTTCGAGTTCCGCAAAAACCTGCGAATGGGGAAGCAGGCGCAACTGCGCGAACGGATTGCTCAGTACGAACACGAAATCGACGGCTATGCCGCGCAACAAAGAGCCTTCACGCGGGCTTTGGACATGCTCGAAAGCGAGCTTGTCTCACTGCGCCCCCTCTACGATCGCAAGCTGGTTTCAATCCAGCGAGTGAGCGCGCTGGAGCGCGAAGCGGCCGCCTACGAGGGAGACCGGGGCGAGGTTCAGGCGGAGGCCGCGCAGGCAGCTGGAAGAATAGCGGAGACACATCTTCAACTGTTGCAGATCGATCAGGACCTCAAGGCCGAAGTCGGCCGTGAACTGCGAGAGGTTCAACTGGAAATCGGGGAACTCGTGGAACGCAGACAGGCAACGCTCGACGAGTTGCGGCGCATTGAAATTCGGGCTCCGCAAGCAGGTTCGGTCCACGAACTTGCCGTACACACGGTGGGTGGCGTTATTTCTCCGGCTGATCCGATCATGCAAATTGTTCCGGCCAATGATGACCTTTCTCTGGACGTGCGCGTCCTGCCTCAGGATATCGATCAGGTTCATCTTGACCAGAGAGCGCTCATTCGCCTGTCGGCGTTCAACCAGCGGACAACGCCTGAACTGTTTGGCCGCGTGCAACGGATCGCCGCCGATCTGAGCGAAGACCCCCAGACGGGCCAGGGTTTTTATCTGGTGCGCATATTCATTCCGGATGAAGAAATGAACCGGCTGACGTCGGTTTCCATTGTTCCCGGCATGCCGGCTGAAACCTTCATTGAAACAGGTGAACGCACCGCTCTATCCTATCTGTTCAAACCTCTCACGGATCAGATTGCCCGATCGTTTCGAGAAGAATAGCAATTGCCCCAGTCTAGGAAATACATTGATGGAAACGACCGCATTGCACCGTCCAGGTGCTGCCCCTCTCAGCCTGCATCTTAAAGAGGACACAAGGGCAACGCACGAACGGCTGGACACCGCGATCATGGCGGCAAGGCCGTTCGACAGTATTCAGAACTACGGTCATTTCCTGCGCATGCAATTTGTCCTGCATCGTGACGTCGCCGCACTTTACGAACATCCGGAACTGGTCCGATTTTTTCCCTATCTAGGTGACCTTCCTCGATTTGAGGCGGTGAAACTTGATCTGGCCGATCTGAAGATCGACGAGCCGGCATATCCAGACTTCTCGCTCCGAACACAAGTTCCGGATTTAGCCACCGCGGTGGGATGGCTCTATGTCATCGAGGGATCAAATCTTGGTGCAGCGGTTCTTCTGAAAGCTGCAAGGAAGCTCGATCTTTCCGAAACCTGGGGCGCACGGCATTTGGCACCCGCGTCCGAGGGACGCGCGGTGCACTGGCGGCAATTCAAGGAAAGTCTGGACGCTGTTGATATGGACAGGGCTGACCAGGAACGGGCCGTTCACGGGGCCAATGAAGCTTTTTTGCATGCGCGCGCGCTTGCGCAGTTTTTTCTTTGAACATGTGAAGACAGGCGTTGTACTGGCGGGTACTGTGCGCGCTCGGAGAAAACCACGGAACGCAACTCTCCTGTTTCCGCCGAAGGCTTTTCTGGCGGATCACGGTTTGGTTGGTGATGACGGGGTGTTGGTTTTCCCGATACGGCCGGGCGTCAGGCCACCTATTGCGTCTCGTCGTTTTTCGGTGAATCGGGTGCGTCTCGTTCACAAGCGCTCGCTTGGGTCACGCCGTTTTCTCGCTTAGAAGAACCGACACGGCGTATCTGACGTCCCTGGCGCCGGAGCGGCGGGCCGGACAAGCACGCAGCCAAAGAGCGCCGCCCAGCGGGATTGGTCCTGACATGCATATTGCCGCTCGTATCGCCCCTATCCCGGAGTGACCGGCCGCTCGCGTTTTCCGGCGACCTGTCCGGCGTGTGACCTCGGCTGCCACTCGCTGTCCTGAAAAGCTGGAAAAATCAGGGGCTTCAATCCTTTTGTCTCGACCTGACAAACAAACAGGCCGCCTGCCCACGGCCACTTCTTCAACGCTGCCGTATCCATGCCCGCAGAAGCTGTCGTGACAAAGAGCAAATCCAGGTTCCGGCCACCCAGACAGCAGCAAGTCACATTCGGGACACCCAGCTCCACCCTGATATGTCGCTCTGCCGTCTGGAGGAACCGCTGCACCGCACCGCCGCCGAACTGCGCATTCCAGAGCGCACCTTCGCTGTCGACACAGGAGCCGTCCGGTGAGCCCTCACCTTCGCCAAGGGTGGCAAAACGGCGTTTTTCGCCTGGCGTTCCGGTCGCCCGATCATATTGATAGGCGAAGATGTCGCGTCGGCGAGAGTCAGCGAAATACATCGTGTCGCCTTCGGGCGAAAAGGCGATCGAATTTGCGCAACCAACACCGCTTAAAACAGGCTGAACGCCGCTTTCGGATACCGACCAGACATCCGTGATCGGATGCATGCCCTCTTCATCTATCCCCCCCACGAGGAAACGGCCCTGCCGATCGAGCCCGCCATCGTTCATTCGCGTACGGGAGCCGAGCTCGGGCTGGTACGTTGCCAGGAGCCGGCGATGACCTGTTGAAGGGTCAAGATCGCAAAGCCCGTCTTTAAAGGCAGCGATCATCCCGCCATTTTGACTGAAGGCAAAGGCACACAGGCTGCCTGGAAGGTCCAGGCAAACGATGTCACCGCCATTTTCATCGCAAGACCAGAGCGCATTCCCGAAAATGTCGGTCCAGAACACTCTTTGAAGCGCCATGTTCCATTGCACCGCCTCGCCCAGGATGTTTCTGCAATCGACAAGCAGGTCTGCCTTCGGACCGGGTGTCATCTTCGTATCTCGACGAGTGTTTGCGTGCGCCGCGCGGCACGCAGGTCGCGCACGCGGCTACCAGTTCGCAAAACTGCCATCCTCATGGCTGAGGATCGGCAGGTGCGCGTGGCTGAACGGGTAGTTTTTCAAGGCGGAGAGGTCGATTTCGATGCCCAGGCCCGGAGTCTTTGATGCGCTCAGATATCCCTCTGCCCATATCTGATCGGTCGTCATGAGATCCGGCAGGGTCTCTCCCGGGCGCTTTGGCAGCTCCTGGATGCCGACATTCGGGCAACTCAGGTTCAGATGCAGGCACGCGGCCGTCGAAACAGGACCGATCGGATTGTGCACGGCCAGATCGATCATGTGGGTTTCGGCCATCGCGGCAATCTTTTTTGCCTCGCTCAGCCCGCCCGCAATGCACACATCGACCCGGATGAAATCGACGAGGTCCTCTTCGATGAGTTCGCGCATCATCCATTTGGAAGCAAGCTGCTCACCTGCGGCCAGTGGCGCGGAGGTGTGACGGCGGAGTTTCGCGTATCCTTCCAGATATTCCGACCGCAAGGCGTCTTCCAGAAAGTAGGGCCGATATTGCTCGACGGACTTGCAGAAATAAGCCGCCTCCGGCGGGCTGAGCTTGGTGTGAATGTCGAACAGCAGCTCGATTTCAGAGCCGAGTTCATTCCGCAGCATTCCGAATTCGGCGATGGCGCGCTCGGTGGATTCGCGGCCGCGCATGATCATGTCCTGCCGGTAGGTTGGCTCCCATCGGAGCGCCTTCCAACCGTCGGCGACCTTTTGTTTTGCCTGTTCCAGCGTGTCTTCGGTGGTCGCGCCGCCGATGTGGCAATAGGTCAGAACACGATCCCGCGTTTTCCCGCCCAGAAGTTCGTAGACAGGCACGCCAAGCTTCTTGCCCTTGATGTCCCAAAGCGCGATGTCGATTGCGGCGATCGCTGATGACAACACTTGCCCTGACGGATGAAACCCGGAGCGCCACATTGTCTGCCAGTGATGTTCGATCCGAAAGGGATCCTGGCCGACGAGCAACGACTTCAGATCCCTGACCATGCCTTCAACTGCGTATTCGCGGCTGGTCAGGCCCGATTCCCCCACGCCGTAGACGCCCTCATCCGTCTCGATAAGGACGAACAGCATGGTTCGCCACTCTTTCAGGAGAAACGTCCTGATGTCGGTGATAATCACAACAGGTCCCCGGTATCCAGGTTGCGGCCCAGAACGCTTGCCCAGGTGTGCTTTGCTTTCCAGCCGAGCTCAATGCCTGCCTTCTCACAATTCAGGAACGCATCCCGGCCGCTGACACTGGTATGAACCTTGAGGCCAGGCCAGACTTGTTCGACGATTTCCCGCGTGGGTATGTTCATGATGGTGTCGGGGGCCGCAATCGTGTAGACATTCGCCCCCGTCAGGTCGGCCTCAAGCGACAACCGGACCGCCTCGGCGCTATCCTCGGAATGGACGTATCCCCACGTGTTGAAGCGGCGGCTGTTCACGTCTTTCCAATAACCCGGGATCGACTGGAAGTTCTGGGCATGGTCCGGATCATCGTAAAGGACGTTTGAAAGGCGCAGGCCCACGAAGACCATTCCGTAAAGCTCGGCCATCATTTCCGCGATGTCTTCGGTGGCCGCTTTTGAAATCGCATAGGCGGTCTGTGGTGTGCGCGGCGTGTCTTCATACGCAGGCACTTCGAGCGGCTGGTTCTTTGCGAACGGAAACCCGAAAATGGTCTCCGAGCTTGCCCAGACAACCCTTTTTATGCCCTGGGCCATCGCGGCATTGAAGGCGTTGAAACAGGCGACCGTGTTGTTGTCGAAACGCGCAGCCCCTTCGATGTGATCTGCATCTGGGCTCGGGTTTCCGGCGAAGTGGACGACCGCGTCGCAGCCCTTCATGGCGGCAAGAACCGCCCCGTAGTCCGCCATATCCGCCTGAATGAAGCGGCAATGCGCCTCTTTAGGCGGCATCATGTCGAGATTGACGCAGTCATAATCATGCGCGAGCAGATGCTTGATGACCGCGTTGCCGGCACCACCGCTGCCACCGGTGACAATCACTTTTTTCATGCGCTTCCCTTTTCCACTCAAACGCGTTCGACCGATCCGTCCGCACGGAACAGGTGGACATTTCCGCTTATGGGCGTCATCCAGACCGGTGACCCGGCTTTCATCGGCACCTCGCCCTGAAGACGCACGGTGACGGAGCCGATCTTGCCGGCATCGATATAGGCGACCGTGTCGGACCCCAGATGCTCGGCGTGGCGGACCTTGCCGTGCCACTCGCCGCTTTCCTGAGAGACCGAAATATGCTCCGGCCGAACGCCCACGATGGCTGCATTCCTGTCCCGCGCGAGATCGCCTTCAAGGAGGTTCATCTTGGGCGAACCGATGAAACCGGCAACGAAAGGGTTTTCCGGCCGGTTATAGAGGTCCATCGGCTGACCGACCTGCTGTATGACTCCCGATTTCATGATCACGATCTGATCCGCCATGGTCATGGCCTCGACCTGGTCATGCGTGACATAGATCATCGTCGCATCCAGCTTGGCGTGCAGCTCGGCCAGTTCCACGCGCATCTGGGTCCGCAGCGCGGCATCGAGGTTGGACAGAGGTTCGTCGAACAGGAAAACCTTGGGATTGCGGACGATGGCCCGACCGATCGCCACGCGCTGACGTTGCCCGCCAGACAGTTCCCGGGGCTTCCTTTCAAGAAGCGATTCGAGTTGCAGAATCTCGGCGGCTTCCTCGACACGCTGCCGGATCTCCGCTTTCGGGCGCTTTGCCAATCGCAGCGCGAAGCCGATATTTTGCCGAACGCTCATGTGCGGATAGAGCGCATAGGACTGGAACACCATGGCGATGCCACGCTGGGCAGGCGGCATGTCGTTGACCCGCACGCCGTCGATCTCCAACGTCCCGCCGGTGATCTTCTCCAGCCCGGCGATCATGCGCAGTAAGGTAGACTTGCCGCAGCCGGACGGCCCCACGAAGACGATCAACTCGCCCGCTTCGATGTCGAGATTGACGTCCGACAGCACTTTGACGTCGCCATATGCCTTTTCGACGTCTGTCAGGTTCAAACCAGCCATGCTGTCTCCTCCCGCGGTCGTTTCTGTTTCATGAGTCCCCGGCGATGGCGTAAAAGGCTTGCCATGCGGGCAACTCGATGCCGTCCCCGCTCGTCGTCGCGAGGAACGGCGCGCCCTTGTCATGCTGCCACTGCCCCGCGGGCAGCGCCACGCTACGCGGCGCACCGGACAGGTTGAAGGCGCAGAAGATCCGCCGGCCGTCTTGGCTGCGGATCATGTCGATCCAGGTTTCGCCGTGGCTTACGATCTCCATCTCGCCCTTCACCAGGGGCGGATGCGCCGCGCGGAATGCGATCATGGCCCGGTAGAAGGCCAGCATGCCATCCGCCTCGTGCTCCTGCGCCATGACGGCCCGCTCCACGTGCTCGACCGCCACGGGAAGCCAGGGTTTGCCGTCGGAGAAGCCGCCGTTCTGATTGTCCCTGATCCAGGGGATGGGCGTGCGCGCGCCGTCGCGGCCCTTGAACTTCGGCCAGAACCGCTTGCCATAGGGATCCTGCAGATCCTCGAAGGCGACATAGGCCTCGCGCAGGCCCAGCTCCTCGCCCTGGTATAGGCACACCGACCCCTGCATCGACATCAGAAGGGCCGCGTAGCACTTGATCGCCCGGTCGCTCAGGTTCCAGCGCGAGGGATGCCGCACGACATCGTGGTTCGAATAGGCCCAGCAGGCCCAGCCTTCGGCGACGATCGTCTGGTACCGCTCCAGCACCTTGGCCACCTGCGTGCCCGTCGGGTGCACGTTCGACAGGAAGTCGAAATCGTAGCACATGTGCAGCAGGTCGTTGCCGGACGTGTATTCGGCCTGCACCTTGGTGCCCCGCTGGCTTTCCCCCACCTCCCCGACCGACGTGATCGCGTCGTATTCGTCCATCACGCCCCGCAGGCGGCGCAGAAACCCGATGTTTTCGGGCCGGGTCTTATCGTAGAGATGATCCTGGAAGTTGTAGGGGTTGACGGCGGGCGCCGTATTCTCGTTCCGGTCGTCAGGCGACAGGGGAGGATTGTCGCGCAACTCCTTGTCGTGAAAATAGAAGTTGACCGTGTCCAGGCGGAATCCGTCGACGCCGCGATCCAGCCAGAACCGCGCGACATCAAGCAGTTCGTCCTGGACGGCGGGGTTGTGAAAGTTCAGGTCCGGCTGCTCGACGAGGAAGTTGTGCAGATAATACTGCATGCGCTCCCCGTCCCATTCCCAGGCCGAGCCGCCGAAGATCGACAGCCAGTTGTTGGGTGGCGTGCCATCGGCTTTCGCATCGGCCCAGACGTACCAATCCGCCTTCGCGCTGGCCCTGCTGGCGCGGCTGTCGCGAAACCACGGATGCTCCGACGAGGTGTGGGACAACACCAGATCGATCAGCACCTTGAGCCCCAGCTCATGCGCACGTGCAACCAGCGCGTCGAAGTCACCGAGCGTGCCGAAGAGCGGATCGACATCGCGGTAATCCGACACATCGTAGCCGTAATCCAGCATCGGCGAGCGGAAGAACGGCGAGATCCAGATCGCATCCACCCCGAGCGAGGCCACGTGGGGAAGACGGTGGATGATCCCCGCGAGATCGCCGACGCCGTCGCCGTTGCTGTCCTGAAAGGAGCGCGGATAGATCTGATAGATGACCGCCCCACGCCACCAATCGGGGTCTGACGTGATCGTTGTCGGGTGTTCGGCTTCGGCTGGATCGTAGAAGACCATCCCCACCCCCTACTTGACGGAGCCCGCGAGGAGGCCGCGGACAAGGAATCGCTGCATCGAGAAGAAAACGAGCAAGGGGACCGCTATCATGACAAAGGCCGCCGCCGCGAGGATATGCCATTCGCCCCCGCGCGAGCCCAGAAGGTTCGTCACCACGAACCGGGTCATCACCGTGCTTTCGGTATCGGCCGGCAAGAAGACCGAGGCCACCAGCAGGTCGTTCCACGTCCACAGGAACTGGAAGATGGCGAAGGAGGCGAGCGCAGGAAACGAGAGCGGCAGGACGATCTTCCAGAAGATCTCGAAATCCGTCGCGCCGTCGACACGGGCATTCTCGATGATGTCCCGCGGCAGGCCCACCATGTAGTTGCGTAACAGATAGATCGCGAGCGGGAGGCCGAACCCGGTATGCGCCAGCCAGATCCCGAGGAAGCTCTTCTCGATCCCGATCCAGCCGTGGATGATCGTCAGCGGCACAAAGGCCAGTTGCAGCGGCACCACCAGCAAGCCGACCACGATGGCGATCAGCAGGCCGCGCCCGGGAAAGTCCATCCACGCCAGCGCATAGGCGGCAAAGGCGGCGATGATGATGGGAATGACCGTGGCCGGGATCGCCACCGTCAGCGTGTTGATGAACGGACCGAACAGCGCCTCGTCGGAGAACAGCATCTCGTCCAGCGTCATGCCCTGATCCCGCGCCTCGCCGCGCTCGTCGACATCCATGTCGGTCAGGACTTCGGTGTAATTGTCGATGGTCAGCTGCGGCGGCGCCACCAGCGCAACGGGAAGCGACAGGGCTCGGTCGAACTGTTCGGGCGCGGTCGCGGTCAGCGCCCCGTCCACCGCGATGGAGACCTGCAGATCGCCCCGGCCCTCGGCAACCTCCCCCGCAGGCGTGTTGGCGCCGCGCAGGCGCGATGTGCCGAAGCTTTCGACGGTGCGGCGCTCCACCACATCCGGGGGCAGGTCGCCCTCCACCTCGAAGACGTTCGCGTCCAGCCGCCACAGGTCTCCGTCCTGGCGCTGATCCTCCACCGGGACGGCGACAATGAAGGTCTGCGGCGCGCCTTGCAGCGCCTTCCACCACCCGGTCTGCGAGATCGCGTCCTGATCGCGGAGCGATGTCACCAGCAGCCCCAGGGTCGGCACGATCCACAGGATCACCAGCGCCAGCGTGGCGACATGCGTGACGATCCCCAAGCCGGATTTCTGCCCCGCGATGTTGTCCATATCGACCCTTCCTCCCGTCCCGACCGCGCTTCACGCGATGCTGGAGTTTCCTGCGGCAACCCTTTGAAATCTCATCCCCTCGGCCCCGTCAGCGCATCTCGGCCCGGGCCTGCCGGATGTTCCAGACCATCACCGGCAGAACCAGGACCATGATCACCACCGCAATTGCCGTGGCGAAGCCGTAATTGCCGCTGTCGAAATACTGCATCATCTGCGTCGGCAGGATTTCGAGGTTGCGGTACTGGCTGCCCATGGCCGCGACGATGTCGTAGACCTTCAGCACTAGGATCGTGATCGTCGTCCAGACCACCACGATGGTGCCCATGATCTGCGGCACCTTGATCCGAAAGAAGACCTGCATCGGCGAGGCGCCGTCGATGATCGCCGCCTCGATCGTTTCCTCCGGCACGCCGCGCAGCGCGGCAGACAGGATCACCATGGCAAAGCCGGTCTGGATCCAGATCAGCACCACCATCAGCAGGAAGCTGTCCACCACCTGCCCGTCGATCAGCGTCACGCCCTCCTCGGCCCCGAACAGGCCGCGGATCGCGTTGATCACGCCGATCTCGATTTCGGGATGGTAGACAAAGCTCCAGATCAGCGAGGCGCCGACGAAGCTGATCGCCATCGGCATGAAGATGAGCGATTTCGCAACATTGCCCCAGGAGAGCTTGTCGGTCAGTTGCGCGGCCAGCAGACCGAAGAAGGTCGACGCCGCCGGCACCACCAGCACCCACAGAAGGTTGTTGAGCAGCGAAACACGGAATGTCTCGTTGCGGAAGATCTCCTGATAGTTGCGGAACCAGCCGCCGTCCTCGGCCACGCCCGACGTGACCGACAACCAGGCGGAATAGAAGACCGGCACCACCAGATAGAGCCCAAGCGCGAAGATCGCCGGAAACAGGAACAGCCAGGGCCGCACCATGTTGGCGCGGTTGATGTTACGCCCGATATTCGCGCCCTTGGGCGGAAAGATGAATGTGTCGAGCACCCAGTTCGAGAGCCAGAAATAGGCGAACATGCCGCCGACCCCGATCACAATCGTGACGAAGCCGGTGAACAGCACAGAGTCGAACATGGCGCCCCTCTCCCTTGGCGGTCCGCCGCGGCCGGTGCGTCCGGCTCTCTCCGCAGCGTTGCGCTGCGGGGGGCGGGTTTCGACCCCGGCGGCACGCGCGCCGCCGGAGCGTGTCTTTAGCCGCGGCTTACTTGATCGCGTCCCAGGCGGACTGGATCGTCGCGGCCTCGCTGGCAGCGTCGCCGGTGCGCATGTACTCGACCATCCCGGTCCAGAATGCGCCGGCCCCGATCTCCGACGGCATCAGGTCGGAGCCATCGAAGCGGAACGACGTCGCGCCGAGCAGGATCTCGCCCATGCCCTTGAGCGTTTCGTCGGCGTAGAGATCGGTGTTGACGCTCTTATGCGGTGTCAGGAAGCCGGACTGCGCCATCCAAAGCTCGTGGCTGATCGGCGTCTTCATGAACTCCAGAAACGCGCGGGCGGCATCGTTGTCGTCCGTGATCGCCCAGACGGTGCCGGCGCCGAGCACGGGCGAGCCCAGATCCTGGCCAGCGACGGCCGGGAAGTAAAAGAAGTCGAAATCGGCATCTTCGGGGAAGAAGGTCGGGATGAACGACGCTTGACGGTGCATCAGGCACGAGGGCGGCACCTCGAACACGCCGTCCGGGCTGTCGCGGAAGTCGGTCTGAACCACCTCTGCGCCGGACATGCCGGTGAAGTCCTCGTTCAGGGCGAACGAGCCGAAGGTTTCCATCGCAGCCACCACGGCCGGATCGGTGAACGGAATGTCGTTGGACACCCACGCGTCGTAGGTTTCCAGCGGCTGGGTGCGCAGCATGATATCCTCGACCCAGTCGGTGGCCGGCCAGCCCGTCGCGTCGCCGGAGCCGATGCCGATGCACCAGGGCGTGAACCCGTCCGCGACCGCCTGCTCCGACAGCGCGATCAGGTCTTCCATGGTTTCGGGGATGTCATAGCCCAGCTCGTCGAAGACGGCGGGCGAGTACCAGACGAGCGACTTCACATCGACCTTGTAGAAGAAGCCGTTGAGCGCCTCGCCCCCCGCCTGGTCGTTTTCGGAGGTGGCGAGATCCACCCAGCTCTGCCCGGCGGCGTAGTTCTCGACGACCCAGGCGGCATCCTCGGCGGTCATCGGCGCGACGGAGCCCGCGGCCGCGAGATCGGCCAGCAGGCCCGGCTGCGGGATCACCGCCATGTTGGGCAGGCCGCCGGTCTGCGAGGCGCGCCGCAGCTCGCTTTCGAAACTGTCGGAGCCCGCATACTCGACCTCGGCCCCGGTCGCCGCCTCGAAGTAGGCGATGACGCTATCGACGAGGTCCTTGTCGTCGCCGATCCAGGGCCCGGTGATGCTCAGCGTCTGCCCGCTGAGATCGGTGCTGCTGGCGAAGGCTTCGTAGCTGTCCCAGTTGAAATCGCCTTCGCCGACGGGGAAGACAAAGTCCTGCGCCGAGAGCGGCCCAGCGCAAAGCGCAAGGCCGGCGGCACCGGCCATCAAATGGCGTTTCATAGTAACCTCCCAGTATCGCGCGGAAAAAGCCAGCGTCCACGCTGTTTTTGGCTCGGTCGACGCTCGTATGCCGACCATTTTCGATGTCGGCACGATACCGGCATGCGGGCATCTGTCAATGCGGCTGGGGTCGGCGGGCGCCCTGAAAACAGGCGATTGTCAGCGCTAACTGTGCGGCAAGCTGACACTTTGAAAACAACGTCGCAGGGACGGGTCAGACCGATCCGGGCCGCCAATCTGCCCGCGCGTCACCCGGCTACGCCCCCGGCATGGATCGGCCGGCCGCGGATGGCGCCGCCGCCATTGCCATTGCTCTTGTTGCGGTAGGCATGAGAAAAGGCCGTTAGCGCCATCAACTCAAGGGAGGATCCCATGCGCCATCGACGCTCCGACTTTCCGAAGGGGTTTCTGTTCGGCACTGCGACCTCCTCCTACCAGATCGAAGGGCACGCGTTCGGCGGGGCCGGCCGCACCCATTGGGACGACTTCGCCGAGACCCCGGGCAATGTGGTCGGGGCCGAGACCGGCGCGCGCGCCTGCGAGCACTACCACCGGTTCGGCGAGGACCTCGATCTGGTGCGGGACGCCGGGCTGGATGTCTACCGCTTCTCGACGTCCTGGGCCCGGGTGCTGCCCGAGGGCCGCGGCACGCCCAACCTGCAGGGGCTCGATTTCTACGACCGGCTCGTCGACGCCATTCTGGAGCGTGGGCTGAAACCGGCCGCGACGCTCTATCATTGGGAGCTGCCGAGCCCGTTGAACGATCTCGGCGGCTGGCGGAACCGCGACATCGCCAGCTGGTTTGCCGACTTCACCGAGGTCATCATGGGGCGGATCGGGGATCGCGCCTGGTCCGCCGCGCCGATCAACGAGCCGTGGTGCGTGGGGTGGCTGTCGCATTTCATGGGGCACCACGCGCCCGGCCTGCGCGACATCCGCGCCACAGCGCGGGCGATGCACCATGTGCTGCTCGCCCATGGGCGCGCGACCCAGGCCATGCGTTCCCTCGGCATGAACAATCTTGGCGGGGTGTTCAACTTCGAGTTTCCTAACCCGGTCGACGACAGCGCCGAGGCGGCCCGGGCTGCCGCCACCTACGACGGCTACTACAACCGCTTCTTTCTCTCGGGCATCTTCCGGCGGATCTATCCCGACACCGTCATGGAAGGGCTCGGCCCGCATCTGCCGAAGGGCTGGGAGACGGATTTCGATATCATCGCCCAGCCGCTCGATTGGGTAGGGGTCAATTACTACACCCGCAAGAACATCGCGCCCGTGTCCGGGCCCTGGCCCGCGCTGGAGGAGGTCGACGGCCCGTTGCCCAAGACGCAGGTGGGTTGGGAGATCTATCCCGAGGGTCTGCACCATTTCCTGACGATGATGCATCGCGATTATGCGCGCGGTCTGCCCATCTACGTCACCGAGAACGGGATGGCGCGCGACGATGTCCGCACCTCGGACGGCACCGTCGCGGATCCGGAGCGTATTGCCTATCTCGAGGCGCATCTCGATGCGGTGCGGCGGGCGATTGCCGAGGGCGTTCCCGTAGCGGGCTATTACGTGTGGTCCCTGATCGACAATTACGAATGGGCGCTCGGATACGGGCCGCGGTTCGGTCTGGTCCATGTCGATTACGACGACTTGCAGCGCACGCCGAAAGCGTCCTACCACGCGCTGGCCGCTGCGCTGGCAGCCTGAGACGCAGCCCCAAGACACGGAGCCCCCATGCCCAGCCCCGCCCACCGCTCGATCGTCGCCGATATCGGCGGGACCAATACGCGGGTCGCGCTCGCCGAGCACGGGCAGCTCATTCCGCATTCCACGCGTCACTATCGCAATGCCGAGTATGCCGGGCTGGTGCGGGTGCTCGGCCGCTATATCGAGGAGACGGGGTGCGGCACCCCGGCTGCGGCCGCGCTCGCCATGGCCGGACCTGTCCGGGACGGGCGCGGCACCCTGACTAATCTCGACTGGACGCTCGACACCGGCGTTCTGGCCGAGGCCACGGGCGCGCAGACCGTGGCGCTCCTGAACGATCTGCAGGCACAAGGCCACGCGCTCGGCCATCTGCCGCAGAGCGCCCTGAACGTCGTTCTGCCCGGCCCGCCCCCCAATCTCAGCGCCACGCAACTCGTCGTCGGCATCGGGACGGGGTTCAACGCGGCCCCGGTGTTCAGCACGCCCACGGGGCGCTTCGTTCCACCGTCGGAGGCGGGTCATGCCGCGCTGCCCGTCCGCTCCGCGATGGATCTGGACATCGCCCTTTTTCTGGAAGAGCAGCACGGCTTTGCCTCGATCGAAGACGCGCTTTCGGGCCGTGGCCTGGGATGGATCCACGACTTCCTATGCGCGCGAGACGGGGTGGAGGGCGGCCTCAAGTCCGGGGACGTGCTGCACCGCCTCGACGCACAGGACATGGCGGAGGCCGAACGCGCGCGCGATGCTGTCGCGGCTTTCGTTCGGCTCATGGCCGGGGTGTGCAGCGATCTGGCGCTGACGCTTCTTCCCCTGGGCGGCATCTTCCTTGTGGGCGGCATGGCGCGGGCGGTGACGCCGCTTCTGGCCGATCTCGGCTTTGCCGAGACCTTTCGCGACAAGGGGCGGTTCAGCGACTTCCTCGACCAGTTCTCTGTCACCACGGTCGTCGACGACGATGCCGCCCTGATCGGCTTGTCGCGGCATTTGGAGGCGTTGCTGGCGGCGCGCTGACCAAGTTGCAGGGCGCCGATACCGGGATGCGAGGCCGCCGGACGCATTTCGCTTTGGACGTAAGGCGATCTTAACCCGTCGCTCCTAGATCTCGCTCCGGACTGCAACAGCGGAGCCCGGACCGTGATCGCCCATTTCTGCCCGAAGGACCGCATCGTCCTGCCCCCGTCTCGAACTGCGCCAGCCATTTTAAGCGCGGGGGGTCGCCCATGAGCGATGTCGAAAGCTACGCGTTGCCGGCTAAACTCGACCTGAGCGCCGCGGGCGCGCTGGCGCGCGATCTTCTGGCACGCCGCGGCACTGCGTTGACGCTCGATGCCTCCGGCGTCACCCATATCGGCACGCCCGGGCTGCAGGTGCTCCTCAGCGCCTGCAAGACCTGGGAAGCGGATGCAGCGCAGCTGACGCTCACCAATTTCAGCGCCTCCCTGGCCGAGCAGCTCGCGCCGATGGGATTGTCGGAGGCGGCCCTGACGCCGAGCAGCATAGGCGGGACGGCAGCCGAGAGCGCGCCGTTGGATGGGCCGGACAGCGCGGGCATGGATACAGCGCAAATGCCGGACGGCGACCCGGAACAGCAATCCGACGGTGCGGACACCCTCGCACCGCCGACCGACCCCGCGGCTGCCTCCGAGGACCCGGAAGGCCAGACGAAACCGCTGGACAAGGAGTAACCCATGGGCCTGCAAATCCTTGCGGTGGACGACAGCCGCACGATCCGTGACATGCTCAAGATGGCGCTCGGCCAGGCCGGGTTCGACACCAATCTGGCAGAGGATGGCCTGCATGGGCTGGAGGTTCTGTCCGGTCTCACGCCCGATGCGATCATCACGGATATCAACATGCCCCGCATGGACGGCTTCGGCTTCATCGAAGCGGTCCGGTCGCAGCCAAAGCACCGCGCGACGCCGATCCTCGTGCTGACGACGGAAAGCGCGCCGGAGTTGAAGGCCCGCGCCCGCGCCGCCGGCGCCACGGGCTGGATCGTAAAGCCGTTCGATCCCGACAAGCTGGTGCGCGCCTTGAACACCGTCGCCGGGCCGGGAGCTGCATAATGTCAGACCCGATGGCAGAAATCCGCGCGTCCTTCTTCATCGAATGCGAAGAGTTGCTGGAGGCCCTTCAGGACGGCCTCGCCGCCATGGAGGGCGGCGACAACGATCCCGAGACGATCAATGTCTGCTTCCGCGCCGTCCACTCCATGAAGGGGGGCGCAGGCGCCTTTGGCCTGGAACAGCTCGTGCGCTTCGCGCATCGCTACGAGACGGTGATGGACGAGGTCCGCTCGGGCCGGCTGGTGCCGAACTCCGACGCGATGGTGCTCTTTTTCCGCGCCGCCGATGTCCTGTCCGATATCGTGCGTGCCAGCCGGGACGGCGACACGATGGACGACGCGACCATCGAGGCCGTGCTGTCCGAACTCGAAGCTCTGGCCGGCGGGGCCGTCGCCGCCGAGGAGGAAGAGGAACCGGCGGACTTTCAGCCGATGACGCTGTCGCTCGATTTCCGCGCGCCTCCGTCCTTGGGCGCCGACGATCCCTGGACGATCCGCTTCGAGCCCATGCGCGAACTCTTTGCCTCCGGCAACGAGCCGCAGCATCTGTTGCGTGCCCTCGCAGCGCTCGGCAAGGCCGACGTGCGGTGCGAACTGGACGCCGTACCTCTTCTGGATGCTCTCGACCCGGAAGGCGCTTATCTATCTTGGACAATCGTTCTGGAGAGCCCGTCGTCGGAGGACGACATTCGCGAGGTCTTCGACTTCGTGGACGGGATCTGCACGCTGACGATTTCCGGCGGATCCGGCGCAGCCCTGCCCTCCCTGATCGATTTGCCCGACACCGTCCCCGACGACGCTGAGTCCGACACCTCGGAGAGCAGCGGTGTGGGATTGCCCGACCGGGCGGTCGCCGGCGCCCCGCGGATTACGCTCACGGAGCCAGAGGAACCGCAAGCCGAGGCGCTCTTAGCCGAAGGGCCGCCAATGGCCGAAAACGCGCCCAAACCCGAGGGAACGCCGCAGAGCACAAACGCGCCCGAGCCGACAAAAGCCAAGGCTCCGCCAGCCAAGCCCGCGGGCGCAGAGATGGGCGCTAAGGCCACCGCTGCCAGTCAGCCCAAGCCCACCGTGCGGGTGGATCTGGACCGCATCGACCGTCTCGTGAACCTTGTCGGTGAGCTCGTCATCAACCAGGCGATGCTGTCGCAAAGCGTGCAAGAGGCGAACATTCCGTCCAACTCTCCCGTGTCCCAGGGCCTGGAAGAGTTCATGCAGCTCACACGCGACATCCAGGACAGCGTCATGATGATCCGGGCCCAGCCGGTGAAGTCGTTGTTCCAACGCATGTCACGCATCGTCCGCGAGGCGTCGTCGGCCGTGAACAAACGCGTTCGCCTCGTCACCGACGGCGAGGCCACCGAGGTCGACAAAACGGTCATTGAACGTCTCGCCGACCCTTTGACCCACATGATCCGCAACGCCGTGGATCATGGCCTCGAGAGCAGCGACTCGCGGTTGGCCGCCGGCAAGTCCGAAGAGGGCTTGGTCACGCTCACAGCGGCGCACAGGTCCGGTCGCGTCGTAATCGAAGTCAGCGACGACGGCGGCGGTATCAACCGCGAGAGAGTGCGCCAGATCGCGGAATCGAAGGGGCTGATACCGGAAGGCCTCGCCATGTCGGACGGCGAGATAGACAACCTCCTGTTTCTTCCGGGCTTTTCAACGGCAAAGCAGCTCTCCGACCTCTCGGGCCGCGGCGTCGGCATGGACGTTGTCCGCAGTTCCATTCAGGAGTTGGGAGGGCGGATCTCGATTTCGTCCGACCCCGGCAAGGGGACTACCTTCTCGATTTCTTTGCCGCTCACCCTCGCCGTGCTCGACGGAATGGTCGTCAGCGCGGCAGGGGAAACCCTCGTTGTCCCGCTCGGGTCGATCGTGGAGACGCTCTCGCTTCGGGATAACGAGATCCGATCCATCGGACCCGGCGCGAACGTCCTGCACATTCGCGACAGTTTCGTGCCGCTCCTCGATCTCGCTGTCGCACTCGGCTACCGCTCCGCGCCGGAGACCTACGAGGGCAGCGTCGTCCTTCTCATCACGCAAGAGGACGGCACCCGAGCCGCGCTCATCGTCGACACGATCGAAGAACAGCGCCAGGTCGTCATCAAGGGCCTGCAAGACAGTTATGGCCACGTCCCGGGGATTGCGGCAGCAACCATCCTCGGTGACGGCCAGATCGCTCTCATCCTCGATCCCGTAGACTTGATGTCCCAGTTCAACACGCGCACTGGCGCAGTCAATAACACAATAGAATTGGCAGGTTAGAGAAAATGACGGACAAGACAGACACGCCCGGAGGCACCGAGGATCTTGAGCTCCTGTCGTTCAAAGTCGGGGAGCAAGAATACTCTGTCGACATCATGCTGGTTCGGGAAATCCGGGGGTGGACCCGGGCCACTCCTCTGCCGCATTCCGAAGACTACGTGAGAGGCGTCATCAATCTGCGCGGGGCAGTGCTTCCAATCGTGGATCTTGCTTGCCGGCTCGGGCTCGGTACCACGGAAACCGCCGAGAGAAACGTTATCATCGTCGTACAAATCCACGACCAGTCCATTGGATTGCTCGTGGGGGCGGTTTCCGACATTTTGTCGGTGTCTCAGAACGAACTCCAGCCACCGCCGGATCTGGTGAACAACGTCGAGAACAGCTTCGTGAAGGCGTTGACGATTGTGGATGGCCGTATGCTCCGCGTGATCGACCTGAATGCGGTCTACCCCAATCGGGATGGAGTTGCTGCATGAGCTCTCTCCCAGCATCAAATGCGGAAAGCTCACCAATGGCATCGCTCTCCCGGAGTGAAGCGTCCCATTTCGACGCCATCGCCGAGTTCGCCTACCAAAGAGCAGGCCTTCTGTTACCCAGAGACAAGGCCCCAATGGTTCTCGCGCGGTTGGGCAAACGCATGAGGCATTTGGGGTTGGACAGCCTGGAGAGCTATCGCCGACTGATCGAGAAACAGGATGCTGAGGACGAGCGACGCGAGCTCATCTCCTCCCTGACGACCAACGTTACAAGCTTCATGCGGGAGGAGCATCACTTCCGGACGTTGAAAGAGGATGTGCTGCCAGCCCTTGCCGAAACGGCGCGCGCTGGCGGGCGGGTGCGGCTTTGGTCGGCCGGCTGCTCCTCTGGACAGGAACCATACTCAATAGCAATGACTATCCTCGATTGCATCCCGGACGCGCCCTCACTTGATGTACGAGTTCTGGCAACGGACATCGACGCGAAGATTCTGTCTCGGGCAAGAGAAGGAGAGTACCCGGAAAGCGAATGTGAAAACCTACATGACACTTCCTTTTCCCGGTTCCTGTCTTCCCAAAAGTCGAAACAGCAATCAACGAACCTACTCAGCGTGAAGGACGAAGTCCGATCTCTTGTTGCGTTCAAAGAGCTGAATTTATTGGAAAACTGGCCGATGCGTGGCCGTTTTGACGTCATCTTCTGTCGTAACGTCATGATCTACTTCGATCGCAAAACACAAGAGAGACTCTGGGAGGGGTTCCGAGACGCCCTCCGAGACGGCGGATACTTGTTCGTCGGGCATTCCGAACGCCTCGACCTCTCGAGAGTTTCTGACTTCAGCCTCTGCGGGACGACGACGTACCGGCGCACCGGACCCAGGGCACAACCAGAGAAGAGGACGTAGGCAATGGCACTCCGGGACCAGCTGCACGTTATGGTAGTCGACGATATGTCCACGAGTCGCGGGCTCATTCTGCAAGCTCTCGATAGCTTTGGCGTCCGAAACGTTCAGAATGCGGCGGATGGGCCGACGGCCCTCCAGAGCCTGGCGCAAAAGCCCGTCCATCTGGTCCTATCAGACTACAACATGCCGGGAATGGACGGCCTGCATTTTCTTCACGCGCTTCGAAGTGACGCGCGCCTGAAATCCGTCGGCTTCATTCTGATCACCGGCAAGGCCGATCGAAACATCATCGAGACGGGCAAGAAACTAGGGATGAACAACTTCGTGAAGAAGCCGTTTCAACCGCAAGAACTGCTTTCCTCCATCGAGGCCGTAGTGGGGCGCCTGTAGGGATGACGAGCGATAAGGGAACACAGGACGAAGGCGGCGTTGCGCAGATCGCACTTGGAGACGTGCTGCAAGTTATCCGCGAAGAGATGGAGCGCCAGCATAAGGCCTCGCTCGGAATACAAGAAACCCTTGCGGCAATCACAAGTCACCAACAACTCAGCGCAACCGAGATCGTGAACCTGCAAGCGCTGGACGCGCTCACACAGACTCTCGAGAACCTTGAAGCGCTGTTACAAGTGGTCGCGCAGAAGCCAACACCCCAGCAACCGCTTTCGTCTCTCGTTGCAAGGGCATCCCTTCAGTCCCTTCGTGGACAATTGTTATCGCGCGCCAAGGCCGGACATGTTGGGCTTACGGGCACTGCAGAACCAGAGGATGACGAAAGACTCTCGCTACGTTCGAATGAGCCACACACACTCTGGCTTTAGACTGTAATGCGCCATTGAACCACCGAAGGGAGAAAGCGAGAGTACGCAGCTAGTGATGAGGTTCGTCGTCGCTCAGCTCGTCACCTTGGCGCGTGTCCGATCAGAAGCGGAGTCGAAACGACCGTTTCATTTGCCTCGGCGCGGACTTCGCGGTCTTGCCGGTTAGCTCGTGCGCTGCTCGGCGTCCGTCGATCTTCCTGAACGGGCCAACCGCGGAGGCTGTCCTGAACCTTTGAAGCAAAGGCAAGCTGTTCAGACGAGCGCCCCCGCGCTGACGCAAAGGAGGCGCGCCACCGAAACGCATCGCCCGTTGCAAGAGAACCTGCCGCACAAGAGACAGACCCTCCACTGATGCCGGATGTCGGGCGCCCCAAAGTCGAGATAGCAAGCGGGGCGTAAGGCCTGCGGGACGGGCGACGTCAGAGCGGGAAAGGGAAAGGGAAATGCAAGGGACTGTTGTTAACCGGCTGTATGGGATTCCCGGATACCAGAGAGTGGCTCTAGGAGGGCTGTATGAAACGATTTCTCATCGCCGGCTTGTTCGTGCTGGCCGCTGTGTCCGGACCTGCCATCGCGCTTGTCTCCGCGCCCCCGGCCGAAGGCGCCCTGACCCTGGTCATCGCACCCCCTTGGATGGATGTGAACGATGTCGTGGCCGCTGCACAGGGCGAGCTCATCGGACCGACGGTCGCCCCTATGGCTGCCATGGCAATCAGTGCTGAACCCGGCTTTTCCGAGCGTCTGGCCGACGCGGGCGCCTGGGCTATGCGAGACGCGACGGCGATCGCTACCATCTGCGGTATCGCCCGATGATGCTGCTCAATAGACTGGCGGAGATGAAACGCGACGAGCGCCGCCCTGTCGCGATCGTGGTCGCTTTGATCTGGGTGCTTGCACCTCTTGCGCCCATGGCTGCGATTCTGGCGGCAAACTCGGCCCTGGCCGCGGCTCTGGTTGCTATCACGTTTGCCCTTTTGGGCAGCGCAGGTGCCTATTGGAACGGCAAGATCGGCAATCTCGCCGTCGGGCTTGGCCTGATCGGCCAAGCCATCGCGCTGACCTCGGCGCTGGCTGGTCATTCTTGGCAGATCGACAGCCACATGCTGTTTTTTGCGTTGCTCGCGGTTTTAATGGTGCTTGCCGATCCCCTCGTCATCCTCGGGGCCGCGGCAGCCATCGCAGTGCATCACCTCTCGCTCGGTCTTCTCATGCCGGCCATGATTTACCCTGAAGCCGACATACTGGCCAATGTGCAACGCACCGCTTTGCATGGGGGAATCGTCGCCTTGGAGGCCGCCGTTCTCGCGTGGGCGATCCGCGCGCGCAATCTCTCGGACACAGCGTCGCGCTCTGCGCATGCGGCGGCCGAGGCATCCAAAACGGCCGCGGAAGAGGCGAGAACGGAAGCGGATACGGCTCGGGCCGAGGCTGAAGACGCGCTCGAAAAGGCGCGTGACGCCCAGATGACTGCCGAGGCTCAACGCAAGAAAGCAGAAGCGGAGGCTGAACGGGCGCGTCTTGCCGATCAGCAGGCGCGCAGCCGCGAAGAGGCCGACCGCAAGAGTCGAGAGGCGGCTCGCAAGATTCAGGATGAAGTCGTTCAAACGCTCGGAGATGCGCTGAACGCCCTGGCATCCGGCAATCTCACCGCAGAGATTTCCAAGCCGTTTGCACCCGAGTACGAGAGCCTGCGGAACGACTTCAATGCGAGCCTGATGGCGCTTCGCGAGGCGCTTTCGCGCGTGCGAGAAGCGGCCAACACGATCGACGGCGAGACCTCGGGCATCGCAGGGGCGTCGGGGGATCTGGCCTCGCGCGCAGAAACGCAGGCGGCCTCTCTGGCAGAACTCTACGCTACCGCCACAAGCCTCGTGGAACAGGTGCGTCTCACCGCAAGCAATGCGGAAGAGGCCAGACGCGGTGCGGACAGGGCAAAGTCGCGCTCCGAGGAAAGCGGGCGTCTCGTGGGCAATGCCGAAGAAACCATGCGCAGAATCGCGGGGTCCTCGCAGGAGATCCAGACCATCGTCACAGTAATCGACGAGATCGCCTTTCAGACAAACCTTCTGGCCCTCAATGCGGGGGTGGAGGCCGCACGCGCAGGCGATGCCGGTCGCGGGTTCGCGGTGGTCGCCTCCGAAGTGCGGGCACTCGCGCAGCGCTCATCGGATGCCGCGCAAGAGATCCGCGGCCTGATCGAGGCGAGTGGAAAGCACGTGCAGGAGGGTGTCGACGTTGTCACGGGCACGGGTGAGGCGCTCCAGCAAGTGTCTCTGTCGGTGGCAGAGATCGTGACGCAGATCTCCGCAATCGCCGACACCGCGACCGAACAGGCCGAGAGCCTGGCAGAGGTCAACAACGCGCTTTCCGATCTCGATGCGACCAAACACCGAACCGCGTCGGTCCTCGAAGAGACGAACGCCGCGTGCCAGTCGCTCAAGGCCCAAAGCACGGGGCTGATCGACTCTCTTCAGGTGTTCCAGACGTCGCCCGCGAGGCAGAATGCCGGCATAGCAGAGCCCTGGCACGGGACGTTGAGCGGGCGCAAGGTTGCGGCTCGCTGAGTCATTTTGAACGCTCGCTTCGCCCAACGGCCGAACCGGAGAGCGTGAGAGTGACCAGAGGATGCGCCGGCCGGCTCTTGCGTGGCGGCAAAAGGTGAAAAGAGGCAGACGGCGTCCCGGCTTCGATCTTCGCAAAGCGCCTAATTGCTAAGGTTGGGGACAAGGTGGCCCGAATTACATAAGCGGAATCGGACAGCTGAACTCGGTCTCTGTCACCGAAGACCGACAGTCCGCGAGAGGCGACGTCGTCGAGGTAGGATAGTCGACTCCGTTCCACGGTATCAAAAGCTAACGGCGTGATTTGCAGGCTGTCGCCAACGGAGAGCTCCATGCGACTGTGCCTGCGATCCGCAAGGCGGTGCGGGCGTTAGTGTCCGGCGCCAAGTGCGGACGACGAGCGTCCGACCCTGTGGCAAGGGGCTGGTGGCAGGCGCTTGCCTCTTCTTTCTCAAGGAGGCGGCATAGCTTCGACAATCGATGCCAACCGAGAGCGTCGTGTTTCGCCAATGTTCGCAAGTGCTCGAAGGAGCGCACTTGCAAGAACTGCGCGTGGTGAAGAGCGCATTTCGCAACGTATAACACAAAGGAGAGGGGATTGGTGGCTCGGGCGCAATAGTGGACGGCGCACACGGACCTTTCGGTCGGCTTTGCTGGTGCTTAGACAGCCGGTCGACAGGCGCCGCTTCCCTTGGGCGTGCCAGCGCTGTCGATCCGCCATTCATGACAGGAAGGAGTTGTATTGCCGATCTGGGCCCAGATCTCTCGCACGAGCAAGGCGCCGACCCCGTGCACGCCACTGTTGGGACCGTCGAGGCGCTCAGAACAACTCGATGTCGTTCCCGACCGCCGGGCCAGGTAGGATGGACACCGGGCGCAACTCTTCATCGGGCAGGACATCGGCCGACATGAGCTTCTGCCGCGCCCGACCCGTGGCCGGCCAGAACTGGACACGGCGCCCGGCACGGCCGCCCAGGCTCTCGGAGACACACGAGATCCCCTCGCGCACCAGAAACTCCCGAGCGAATGCCGAGTTGCGCGCACCTACGTTGCCCAGCCCGGCGATCATGCTGGCGCCGCCGAACAGCTTGGCCTGCAACCGGTCCCGTTCGCCCCCGGCACGGATGATGCCGTTGATCAGAAGCTCCATCGCATTCGCCCCCGCGGACGCACGGCGCAGATCATTGTCCGGCGCGTCAGGCAGAACGATGTGGTTCATACCCCCGATGCCCGTGGTGTGATCCCACAGGCAGGCCGCCACGCAGGAGCCGAGGATCGTGGTCAGCATGGCGTCCGCCCCGGCGGCGATCTTGAACTCGCCCTGCGCAACATGGGATGAGGGCGCGGCCCGCGACAGCACGTTCATCGCGGCCTCGCCGCATGATCGGTTCGTTCGGCAGCATCCCGCGGCGCGGGACGGTCCGCTCCGCGGCAGTCCGCCGAACCTGATGTTCCCGTCGCCCGGAGAATGGCGGACGCGATCTTGTCGATCGGCTGAATTTCGGCCACGCCCCCGAGCTCCGACGCGACGCGGGGCATCCCGTAGACCACGGACGTCGCTTCGTCCTGGGCAATGGTGTGAGCGCCGGCCTGTCGCAGAGAGCGCATCCCCTCCGCGCCGTCCCGGCCCATGCCCGTCAGAAGAACCCCGACCGCCGTCTTGCCCAGCGCTAACGCCGAGGACAACAGGACGTCGACGGAGGGCCTGTGCCCGCTCACCTTTTCGCCCGGCTGCAACCCGCAGCGCAGCGCTGGCTTCCGCCCCTCCACCACGAGGTGGTTCACCCCCCCGGGCGCGAGGTAGATATGCCCCTGCCGGATCGCGCCCCCGGATTGGGCGAGGCCGACACTTGGCGCGACAAGCCCCTGCAAACGCTCGGCAAAACTGGCCAGAAACGTCTCTGGCATATGTTGCGTGATCAGAATCGGCGGCCCGTTGGCTGGCATACCGCCCAGCACGCGCTCCAACGCATCGACACCGCCCGTGGACGCCCCGATCAGAACGACCCTGCCGTTCCAGGAATAGCTGCCCTCCGCAGGCGTGCTCGGGCGCGTGTCTCGGGCGCGCGCCACCGTCGCGCCCGCAGCGACGAACACCCGATCCGCCAGGGCCTGCAGCGCGTGCGCATCCGCCATGCTCGGCTTTCCGATGCAATCGATCGCCCCGAGCGACAGCGCCTCGACCGCGGCGCGGCTGCCGCGATGGGTCTCGGTCGAGAACATCACCACGGGCATGGGGCGCAGGCGCATGATCTTTTCGAGGAAGGTGATGCCATCCATCCTCGGCATCTCCACATCCAGGGTGATGACATCCGGGTTGGTCTGTTTGATCACGTCGCGCGCCTCGAACGGATCGGCCGCCTCGCCCACCACCTCGAACCGCCCGTCGCCCTTCAGGACGCGGCCGATCATGGCGCGCATCGTCGGCGAATCATCGACGATCACCACACGCTTTCGCTGCATCGCACATCCCCTTGCCCGACCGCCAAGGCCAGGCAGCCGTTCTTTGGCGCCAAAGCCAAAGGCGCTGCACGGGATCTCTGGCAGCAAGGAATGAAGGACGGATTAAGGCGCGGCGACGCGGGGGGCCGGAGAAACTTCGGCCAGATGGCCGGGCAGATCGAGGGCCGGGCTGCGGCCGGCACGCTCCAGATCCCAGACCGCGCTCCAGGCGCCGGAGCGCCGCTCCAGCAAAAGCCAGTTGCGCTCGGCCAGAAAGCGCCGGCGGGCCCCGGGCAGCGGCTTCAGCGAGATCGGGTGACGGGCAAGCGGCGCCTCACCAAGGGCGCCGAGCGCGCCGAGCGCCCTGGCGAAGCCGGGCGACGGCGGCGGATGCGAGATCCCCGACGCGATCAACTGATGCAGAACCGTCCCGGCCGGCGTGCGCATCTCCGCCCGGCCGGCCAGGTGGATCTCGCCGGAGAGAAAGGTCACCGGGCCGGAGGCATCGGCATGGCGCGCCGCGAGACGCAGGAACCGGCGCCATTCCGCCCGGTGCGCGCGGCTTTGCCATTGGTCGCGCAGATCGTCCTCGTAGCGCTGCGCGCCCGGGATCAGACGGTGGAGCCCTTCGAGCAGGCTCAGCCGCGGCCCGAGCGCGGGCACCGAAGAGACCACGAAGATGGGCTCACCATAGGGGGTACCCGCAAAGGCGGCCTCGGTCGCGGCCCAGCCGGCATCGCCCATGACGCGCGTCGGGCGGCGCTCCGACCGGAGATCGGGGGCGATCACGCGGAAGCCGGGCTGTGACAAGCACCAGCTTAGCGTCCCGGGATCCTGCGCCTCGTCCCACGGCCATCGGCCGCCGGCGTGAAACAGACGGAAGAATCGCCGCGCGATCCGGAAGATCATCTGCCCCAGAGGGCTTTCCTGGACCGGACCGGGATGCGAGCCATAGCCATCGAAGATGTCGTGATCGTCCCACATGGCGGCCACGGGGACCCGCGCCATCAGGTGCGCCGCGGCCGGCGCTGTGACGGACCGGACCCACCGATCCAGAAACACTGCCGTGGCCGTCTGCTCCGCCTCAGGCGTCGCCGGCAAGTGCACCGCCTCCCCGCGCCAACCCTCCGCCCAGCGTTCGAGATCGGGATGGGAGTTGAGCGCCGCATCGGCGTAGATCTGGTCGCCCCCCATGAGCAGAAGCGAAAGGGGCGCGGCCGCATGGGCCGCTTTGAGCCTGTCCCACATCGCCTCACGCTCGTCGGGCGGACGATCGAAATCGCCGTCCTCCTTGCCGTTGCAGGACACGAACGCGACGCGCAGATCCTCTTGCGGTCCACCGAGATGGACGGGAAAGGACCGGTCGCCATAGCTGTAAGTGCCGCCGGCGGCCGGAAGCGAGAAGTCGTAGCGGTAAAAGGCAAGGCCGAGGAACCGGTCCACCTCGATCGCCGGAATGGTGCGGTCTTCGACGCGGAGCGGCGGGGGCGCCGCGCCTTTTGGCAGCGCCACGAGGGCTGAGAGGCCGTGGCGGGCCGTCTGAGGGTCGAACCCGCGGGCATAGAGCAGCGGGCCAAGCGCGGACGGGCTCGAACTGTCTTGCTGGATGGGAGAGGAGGAGGCTGTCATTAGGGCCCAGATAGGGTCATCCAGCGCCGGTTCCCATGGATCGGATCGCATTTTCAATGCCTTTCGCGATGCCGGGCGGCGAGGCCGGTTGGCGCCACTCAAAACGACGCGCCTGCCAAGCCCGATTGCGCATGCCGAGCGCGCTTGGAAAGACCGCTCCGAAGCCGCTGCAAAAGGCCGGCAGGCCACGGCCGCGCGGGGCCTGATGCGCACGCGGCGACCGGCTCGAGCCGCTCACGAGGCGAGTCTTAGCCTAGGGATCACGGCGCCCGTTTTCTGAGCCTCAACGCGGCGAGATGGGGACGGGCCACGTCCGTCCGACGGCATGCACCTGAGCGAAGCGCGGTATCCGGTGGTGCGGCTTGGGCCGGGTTGTGCTTACGAGGCAGGGCCGCGCTCGACGCGTCGGCGGCCCTTAGGACAGGGTGTCGCCTCGATTCGGGACCAAGTCGGGCCCAACTCGGGGTTGTGGCCCCTTGAGCATCGTGCGACCTGCAGGCCATGGCAGATCTGCCTTCCCTTTCGTCCCTGCACGCGCAGCTTACCAGACGGATGCCGGACCCCGGCGTGCGCAATGGCGTGCTGCTTGCGCTTTTGCTCGGCACGGTTGGCGGGGCTTTGGCGGCGCGCGCGGGTCTGCCGCTGCCCTGGATGCTCGGACCGATGCTCCTTTGTGCCATCGCCGCGCTTGCGGGGGCGCCCTTGGTCGGGCCGGTCCGGGCGCGCCCCATCGTCGTGCCCGTGCTCGGCGTCATGCTCGGCTCCGGGTTCACACCGGAGATTCTGGGTCAGTTGAACACCTGGGCGGCCACTTTCGCACTCCTGCCCGTCTTCATTCTGATTTCTGGGGCACTGGCCTGGGTGATCTATCGGCATGTCGGGGGCTACGACGCAAGAACGGCCTTCTTCTGCGCCGCGCCCGGCGGCCTGAACGAGATGATTCTGATGGGCGCCGAGGCGGGCGCGGACGAGCGGCGTATCGCGCTGAGCCATGCCGTGCGGGTCTTCTTGGTCATCTCAATCGTGGCCTTGTTCTTCGCCATTCTGGAGGGCACGACGACGGCCGGCCTCGGGGCCGCCGCCGTGCGCATTTCGGATCTCAGTTTCGGGGCCGGGGCGGCGCTGCTCGCCTGCGCCGTGCTGGGCGGCCCGCTGGCCCGCATGGCCCGGCTGCCCGCGGCGCAATTGTTCGGCCCGATGGTGCTGAGCGCAGCGCTTCACCTGACGGGGATCGTCGCGGACCCGCCGCCGACGCTGTTCGTGATCGTCGCCCAGGTGGTGATCGGAACGGTGCTCGGCTGCCGGTTCGTCGGCGCGACCCTGCGCGACACCGGCAGGGACATCGCGCTGTCCTCCGCCGCCGCCCTGGCATTGCTCTGCGTGACCATCGTCTTCGCGCTGGCGGTAATGTTGCTGACAGAAGAACCCTGGACGCAGGCCGTGCTGGCCTATGCCCCGGGTGGGCTGGCGGAGATGAGCCTGCTCGCGCTCGCCAAGAACCAGGACGTGGCCTATGTGGCGACCGCGCATGTGGCGCGCATTGTACTGGTGCTCTTTATGGTGCGGCCGGTCTTCGCGCTTCTGGCCGAGCATCTGCCGCCCCCGCCTGCGGCGGCTGCTCCCGATGGGACATCGCGCGACGGCGCGGCGGAGGAGACGCCCGACGACGGCGGGCGCTAGGGCCAGGCGCGTCGCAATCCGGCGCGGCGCTATCCGGGGCGCGGGGCCGTGGTGCAACACTGGCAGCGAATTGGGGCCGGACCGGACCGATGACCTTGCCAGACAGTCTGGCGCGTGGCCCCCTTTGCACGGGGGCGCAACGAACGCCCTTGGCTTGCCCTCTGCGATGGGCCGGGGGTGGCCGTTCCAAAACGCGAGAGCAGGCAGCTATGCGACACCCAACCCGATCCGATCCGTCGGTGCGCCGCCGCGCCCCGGAACCCGCCGCCCAGCGGGAGGATCCCACCCCCGCAGAGGCACGGGAAACCGCGCCGGACAAAGATGCGGCCGTCCGACCGATCATCACGGACTGGGCCAGCCTCTAACGGCTGAACCGGCCCCCGCTCGGCCCCGTCTGCGCCCGCTCCCGCCGGAGCCGGTCCTTATGACTAGCGCAGCGGCAGAGAACCTTGACCGGTGCGAACCGGATGCGGGACGGCGGTTCCGAGCTTCGGAGGCGCCCCTCGACCCGAATGGAGGCCCGTGCCCGGTCAGCGCGTGCGCCACGCGGGACTGAAGCGCAGACCATCGGGCCGACTAGATCGCATCGAAGCGCCGGCCTGTCTCATGCGGAGGCGAGCGGGCAATCCGAGACGCGCCAAGCTCGCGAAAGGCGCGCCAGTTCCTGCCCGGCGGTGGCCCGTTCCTGCCCGGCGGTGGCCCGTCTCAGCCGACGAGTTCGAGCCCGGCGAAGAAGTAGGCGATCTCTTCCGCCGCCGTTTCCGCGGCGTCGGAGCCGTGCACCGAGTTCTCGCCCACCGATTGCGCGAACTCGGCTCGGATCGTGCCCGGCGCGGCGTCGGCGGGATTGGTGGCACCCATCACTTCGCGGTTCTTGGCGATGGCGCCCTCACCTTCCAGCACCTGCACCACGACCGGGGCGGAGGCCATGAAGGTGCACAGCTCGTCGTAGAACGGGCGCTCGGCGTGCACCTTGTAGAACTCGCCCGCCTGCGCTTTCGTCAGGTGGATGCGCTTCTGGGCGACGATGCGCAGGCCGGCCTCCTCGAACTTGGCATTGATCTTGCCGGTGAGGTTGCGGGAGGTGGCATCGGGCTTGATGATGCTGAGGGTGCGTTCGGTGGCCATAGTCTCTCTCTTGTCACGGCGGGGCCGGATCGGACCCCGATGGAATTTCGGCGCTCGCGTATCATGCGTTCTGCCAAGTGGAAAGCGCGATTGCGGGGGCGCTGCCCCCGGCGCCCGCGGGCGCCTCCCCCGGGATACTTGAGGCAAGATAAAGGGGCGCGGGCGGGCGTGGCGGGCCGGGGCGTGCGTTGACACGCGCCCCCCGCCGGTGTCAGAGGCGGGACCATGCTGAGGATCGAGGATATCGTCTATGCCGTGGAGGGCCGGCCGTTGTTCGCCGGCGCCTCGGCGGTGATCCCTGCGGGGCACAAGGTGGGGCTGGTGGGCCGGAACGGGGCGGGCAAGACCACGCTCTTTCGTCTGATCCGGGGCGAGCTTGCGCTGGAGGGCGGGCGCATCGAGCTGCCCCGCCGAGCGCGGATCGGGGGCGTGGACCAGGAAGTGCCGGGGAGCGAGGTATCGCTCCTGGACACGGTGCTTGCGGCCGATACGGAGCGCGCGGCGCTTCTGGCCGAGGCCGACAGCGCCACCGATGCGGCCCGGATCGCGGAGATCCAGACCCGTCTGACGGATATCGACGCGTGGTCTGCGGAGGCGCGCGCGGCCTCGATCCTGCGCGGGCTGGGGTTCACCGCGCAGGAGCAGGCCCTGCCCTGCGCGGCGTTCTCGGGGGGCTGGCGGATGCGGGTGGCGCTGGCCGGCGTTCTCTTTGCGGCGCCGGATCTTCTGCTGCTCGACGAGCCGACGAACTACCTCGATCTGGAGGGGGCGCTGTGGCTGGAGAGCTATCTGGCGCGCTATCCGCACACGGTGCTCGTGATCTCGCACGACCGGGGTCTTCTGAACCGGGCCGTCGGGCATATCCTGCATCTGGAGGACCGTCGGCTTACGCTCTACCAGGGCCCCTATGACACGTTTGCCCGGACGCGCGCGGCGCGCCTGGCGGTGGCGGCGGCCGAGGCCAAGAAGCAGGATGCGCGCCGCGCCCATCTGCAGAGCTTCGTGGACCGCTTCCGCTACAAGGCCTCCAAGGCCAAGCAGGCCCAGTCCCGGCTCAAGATGATCGAACGGATGGAGCCGATCGCGAGCCCACAGGAGGCCGCACTCCGCGCCTTCAGCTTTCCCGAACCCGAAGAACTCGCGCCGCCCATCGTTGCGACCGAGAGCGCCTCCGTCGGGTATGCCGACACGCCCGTTCTGTGCAAACTGGATCTGCGCATCGATCAGGACGACCGGATCGCGCTCCTGGGCCGCAATGGCGAGGGCAAGTCGACCCTCGCCAAGCTGATATCGGATCGCCTGGCCCCGATGGGCGGGCGCCTGACCAGGGCCGCGCGGCTGCGCGTGGGGTACTTCGCGCAGCACCAGGTGGACGAGCTTCATGTGGACGAAACGCCGCTCGACCATCTGCGCCGTTTGCGCCCCGACGAGGCGCCGGCGCGCCATCGGGCGCGCTTGGCCGGGTTCGGCCTGGGGGCGGCGCAGGCCGAGACCGAGGTGGGCCGGCTTTCGGGGGGCCAGAAGGCGCGGCTGTCGCTCCTGCTGGCGACGCTCGATGCCCCGCATCTGCTGATCCTCGACGAGCCGACCAACCACCTCGACATCGAGAGCCGCGAGGCTCTGGTGGAGGCGCTCAACGCCTATACCGGGGCTGTCATCCTCGTGAGCCACGACATGCATCTGCTGTCGCTGGTGGCGGACCGGCTTTGGCTGGTGAAGGATGGGCACGTGGCCCCGTACGAGGGCGATCTTGAGAGCTATCGTGCGCTGCTGCTGGGGCAGGACGGCGGCCGGGACAAGGGGCAAAAAGACAGGTCTGGCAAGCACCGAGGGAAGCCGGTCAAGCGGGCGTCGCAGTCCGACATCAAGGATCTGCGCACCGATGTCCGCCGCTGCGAGGCCCGCATGGAGAAGCTGGAGGAGATGCGCGAGGAGCTTGCGCGCCGGCTCGCCGACCCCAAGGTCTACGAAGAGGAGATGGCGGCCAAACGCCAGGTTTGGCAGGCCAAGTATGCAGAAGTGATGGACGCGCTAGACAAGGCCGAGGGGCTGTGGCTACGGGCCGCGGAGCGCCTGGAGGCGGCGGAGCACGCTGGATAGGACGGAGGTCACTTTGGCCCGTGCCGCGGCCCGTCCCGGCGATCGGGCGCCCCCTGCATTCCCATGCGGACCACCTGCCCGGCTCTGACGCGGGAGCCGGGAGGAGCGGCGCGGTCGGGGACGAACCTATAGGCCGAGGCCGCCATCTGCTCGTCGTTTTGTGCGGCGCTCCCGAGTTCCAACTCGCGAACAGGGTGTTCTCCATCGCCTGCCCGGCACAGGCGCTGTGCCCTGGGCGAGCGAAAGAGGTGGCGAAGTCTGGCGCGATCCGAGAGCCAGGGGCCGCCATCTGTGGATTGCTTTGTGTGGCGCCAACGGGGCGCCAACGGGCTTCAACGCGCACGCAGGGCGTCTTCCAATGCCGACGCAAGGGCCCCTGCAGCGCTGACGGCGTCGAACAAGGAGCGGCCCAAGCCAGTTGTGTTTTTTTGGTGCCGTATTGCGAGCTGGAGAGGGGCTTCCACCGCACTGGTACCGGGGCCGCAGCGGCGGGGCTTGCGCGGCTGAGAGACGGGCGTCGATTCGGACACGTGGGCGTTCGCGCACACCCGACACCGACTTGACCGTAGCGGAGAGACCACAAGGCCCATTCGGGCCTCGCGCTTCGGCGCCATCTCAGGCGCCCTGCCCGTGTTCACGGCAGTGCTGGCCTCGGCCAGCTCCCTTAGAGACGGGTCGGCCTTCGGGGAAGTGGCTGCCGACACGCCAGTTTCGCCCGGTCGTGGCCAGTCCGTTCTATAATTTGCCCGACCAACGCAGATTGCCGAAGCGCCTCGTGTCCGGTTAGCGTGGATGACGCCTTGAGGTCGCAGACCCTTGGTCGGCATGGCATCGTATGGTTCCAAGAAAGCGCTCTACAGACCGCGCACGCTGAAACGCCGGCTCTAAACCGCCGCTCTGCGGGAGCAGACCGGCACGCTTCGAAGGGGCGCGGCGCACTTTTTCCGCGTTTGACCGGCATCCGACGCACCCCTGGCAAACGGTCGCACCCCACCCTATCTTTCGGTCAACGGAGCAGTGCAGCCATGACCGCAGAGCAGACCGCATCTCTGATCTATCTTTCTCTCCTCGGCACCGTGATCGCCGGGTACTTCTTCCTGTCGCATCGGCGCCAGATCGGGCAATCCATCCGGCAGCTTGGCCTTTGGGCCCTGATCTTCATCGGGGTGATCGCGGCCTACGGGCTGTGGTCGGATCTGCAGAGCAACGTCATGCCGCGCCAGTCGGTCTTTTCCGAGGAAGGCCGGATCGAGATTCCGCGCTCTCCCAACGGGCACTACCATATGACGCTTGAGGTCAACGGCACGCCCGTACGCTTCGTGGTCGACACCGGGGCGACGGACATCGTGCTTTCGGCCGATGACGCCGCCCGCGTCGGGATCGAAACGGACGATCTGGCATTCATCGGTTCCGCCAGCACGGCCAATGGCATCGTCAGAACCGCGCGCGTCTGGCTCGACGAGGTGCGCCTCGGCAGCATTCAGGACGCCAACATCTCGGCCCTTGTCAACGGGGGCGAGATGACGGGGTCGCTCCTCGGCATGGCCTATCTCGACAGGTTCGCCGAAGTGCGGATCGGCAACGGCCAGATGACGCTGATCCGGTAGCGGCCAAGATAGGGCGACGCGCCAGGGATGCGCCACCGACCGGGCCAGAACACGGCCATCTCCCTGAACTCACCCTTGCGCACGTTCCTCCAGGCTCAGCCATTCCTCCTCGGCCGCGTGGAGCCGCGCCTGACGCTCCGCCAGCGCCTCTGTCGCCTTGGCGAACTTCACCGGCGCGCTTGCGTAGAGGCCCGGATCGCCGAGCAGCGCTTCCAGCTTGCCGATCTCGGCTTCCAGCCGCTCGATGACCGAAGGCAACTCATCCAGCCGATGCTTCTCGGTAAAGCTGAGGCCCTCCGCCCTGCCCGATCCGGCGGAGGGCTTTGACGCAGGCGCAGTTACGGCCTTGGCGCGCCCCGCGCCGCTCCGTGCCGGCGCGACGTCCGTCGGCTGGCCGAAGGGCGGCGCGCCCGCAGCGCGGCGCTGCGCCTGCATGTCCGACCAGCCCCCGGCGTAAAGCGTCGCGCGGCCCGCCCCGGTCAGTGCAACCGTCGCCGTGGCGGTCCTGTCCAGAAAGTCGCGGTCGTGGCTGACCACGATCACGGTGCCGTCGAAG
>JBCDGG010000042.1:0-34146 GCA_038757905.1 Pseudomonadota bacterium
ACATGGACCCAGCAGTATGGACGCATCCGCGCGCGAACGTGGATCGCAATGGCTAGGTCGCGGAGGCCTACGGCCGACGCGGCAACGCTTGGTGTTGGCCGCGCTTCTGGTGGGCGACGGGCGTGATCGCCACGTGACGGCCGAGAGCCTGTTCGACGCGAGCCGGGATTCGGGGGAAAAGGTATCCCTTGCAACGGTTTACAACACGCTGCGTGCCTTCTGCGATGCCGGTCTGATGCAGGAGATCACCGTCGACGGGACGAAGAGCTACTTCGATACCCGGATGGACGATCACCCGCATTTCTACTGGGAAGACACCCATGCGCTGACCGATGCCTCCGCGGATGAGTTGCAGATTTCGAAGCTGCCGACTCCGCCCGAAGGCGCCGAGATCAGCAAGGTCGATGTGGTTATCCGGCTGCGTCGCCGCTGACTGAATCGGTCGGGGCCTGCGCCACGGCGCCGGTCGCCACCGCCTCTCTCCAATGCTTCCGGCAGAGCGACACGTAGCTTTCGTTGCCGCCGATCTGCACCTGCGCGCCTTCGGTGAGCACGGTCCCCCGGGGATCCGTGCGGACCACCATGGTGGCCTTCTTCCCGCAATGGCAGATCGTGCGGACCTCACGCATTTCGTCGGCCAGGGCGAGCAGCGTCGCCGACCCGGGGAAGAGCCGGCCCATGAAATCCACCCGCAGCCCGTAGCACATCACCGGGACGCGCAGATCGTCGACCACCCGCGCAAGCTGCCAGACTTGCTCCGCCGTCAGAAACTGCGCCTCGTCGACGAAGACGCAGTCGATGCGTCCCACCGCCAGGCGGGCGCCGATCAGGTCGAACAGATCGTCCTCTGCGCCGAAAACCTCTGCCGCCGCTGAGATGCCGATCCGGGATCCGATGGTGCTTGGCCCCGCGCGGGTATCGACGCCGGCCGTCAGCAGGAGCGTCTCCATCCCACGCTCCCGGTAATTGTACGACGCCTGCAGCAGGATCGTCGACTTGCCTGCGTTCATCGTGGAGTAATGGAAGTAGAGCTTGGCCATGGCGGCGATTTAGGCGAGGCGGACGGATGCCGCAAGCGCGCCCTCACGCCCCGGAAAACGCGGCCGACAGCGCGATTTCCACCATGTCCCCAAAGCTCGACTGGCGGGCGGCACTGTCGACGGCGGCACCGGTGAGCAGATGATCGGACACGGTCAGAACCGCCAGAGCGCGGCGGCCGTGGCGCGCCGCGACGGCGTAGAGCTCGGCCGCCTCCATCTCGACGCCGAGTACCCCGTGCCGCGTCATCTGCTCGTTCAGGTCGGGCCGCTCGTCATAGAACACATCGGAGCTGTAGATCCCGCCGACATGGGTGCGCGCGCCCTTTGCCTCGGCCGCCGTGACGGCGGCGCGGAGCAGCCCAAAATCGGCACAGGGCGCGAAGTTGATCTCGCGGAATACGCCAGATGACGGGGTCGAGAGCGACGAGCATGTCATGGCGATGATCACGTCGCGCACCTCGATCTCCGCTTGCATCGCCCCGATGGAGCCGATGCGGATCAGCGTCTTCGCGCCATAGTCCCGGATCAGCTCATTGGCGTAGATCGACAGCGATGGCATGCCCATGCCGGAGCCGTGGATGGTGACGCGGTGCCCGTTCCAGGTGCCGGTGAACCCGAGCATGCCGCGCACCTCGTTGACGCAGACCGGATCGGTCAGAAACGTCTCCGCCGCCCACTTCGCGCGCAGCGGGTCGCCCGGCATCAGAACGGTTTCTGCGATTTCGCCGTCTTTGGCGCCAATATGTACGGTCATGGATCGAGCTTCCTTTGTTGCGAGCCTTGCGTCGGAGGCTTCCGGTTGCCATAGCGCCTCTCTGACAAGGGCTACTCCGAGTGCGGGGGGGAGGAAATGCCGAAATCGGTAGGACGGTCCGCGGCAATCGCGTTGGTCGTGTCGGGCGCGTTGGGCCCGGCTGCCTCGGCGGAGCCCGGATACAGCCCCCTGGAGCGAGCGCTCGTCATGTCCTTCATGCAGTCGATTCAACGGCGGTCGTTCGAGTTGAACGCCGAGCATTGCGGCTACATCGTGCGCGACGATGCCGGGCATTTGCGCATGACCGGCCCGTATCTGGGGGAGGAGGCGAGCTGCCTTGCCCCATGGCCCGCATGGGCCGAGCCCGTCGCCTCGTGGCACACGCACGGTGCCTTCGATCCGGACGCCTACAACGAACTGCCGTCGGGCATCGACGTCGAGACGGATGCCGAGGAAGGGATCGACGGGTGGATCGCAACCCCGGGTGGGCGGCTCTGGCATGTCGACGGCGCGAACCGGGTCTCTGTGCTCGTTTGCGGACGGGGCTGCCTGCCTGCGGATCCGGCTTACGATCCGGCTGCGACCGGAGAGATCGCCCAGCGCTACGAGTTCGAAGACTTGCTGGACCGCCTGGGCGAATAGGCGCGCCCGCGGGCGCGCGTCAGCGGAGCGTTCTGAACGCTCCGCCTATGGGCGATCAGATCGCCATGTCTTCGAGCGATTTGCCGGCCGCTTCGGCATCTTTCACCCATTGCGGGCGACGGCCCCGGCCCGACCACGTTTGCGACGAGTCGTCCGGGTTGCGGAATTTCGGCGGGTTCTTGCCACCGGTTGGTTTCGCTTTCGCTTTTCCGCCGCTGACCCCCAGGTCGGCGAGCGAGAAACCATGCGCTTTAGCGGTCGCTTCGACAGCCTTCATTGCGGCCTTGCGCTCGCGTTCCGCGAGTGTCGCGATTGCTTTTTCAACCTGTTTCTTCAGGGTGAGTAGCTCATCGCTCGACATCTTTTCGATCTCTTTGCTCAGATCTTTTGCCATGACGGTCTCCTGTGTATTCAAGACCGCACATACACTCAAATTCGGAAGAGGCAATTCCCCAATTTGGATAGTTGGCTGGGAAGCGGGCCTCTACTCGGCCGCGACTTGGGCCGGATCGGCCAGAACGACGATGTCGTCCATGATGCGATTGAGCTCGAAATCCTTGGGGGTATAGACCCTTGCAATGCCCATCGCGCGCAGCCGCTGGGCGTCGTCATCGGGGATAATTCCGCCCACAATCACGGGGATGTGTCTAAGTCCCGCTGTGTGGAGTTTATGCATCAGTTCCTGCATCAGCGGAATGTGGCTGCCCGACAAAATCGACAGGCCAATGACGTGGGGATCCTCGCGAAGCGCGGCCTCGACGATCTCGTCCGGAGTCAGGCGAATGCCCTCGTAATCGATTTCCATGCCGCAATCGCGTGCCCGGAAGACGATCTGTTCCGCGCCGTTGGAATGGCCGTCGAGCCCCGGCTTGCCCATCATGAACTTCAGGCGCCGCCCAAGTTTTTGCGAGACGGCGTCGACCCGCTCGCGAATGTCATCCAAACCTTCTGTTTTGTTTGAGGGATTTCGCGAGACTCCGGTGGGCCCGCGGTACTGGCCGAACGCGGCCCGCATAACGCCGGCCCATTCGCCGGTCGTCACGCCGGCTTTGGCGGCAGCAATGGAGGCGGGCATGACGTTTTCGCCGTTCTTTGCAACACGCCGTAATTCTGCCAGCGCCGATTCAACTTCCGTAGCGTCGCGTTCCGATCTCCAGGCATTTAAGCGACCGATTTGCTCGGCTTCTACGGCGGGATCGACGACCATTATCCCGCCATCCTCGTCCATTAGCGGGGAAGGTTCTCCTTGCGTAAACTTGTTCACCCCGACCACGACCGTTTCGCCGCGTTCAATGCCATTAACGCGATCCGCATTGGCGTTCACCAATTGCGCCTTCATGTACTCGATCGCCCCCATGGCGCCGCCCATCGCGTCGATGTTATCGAGTTCCGCGCGGGCACCGGTCTTCAGTTGTTCGACCTTGCGGTCGATGGCGGGGTTGCCGTCGAACAGATCGTCGTATTCGAGGAGGTCGGTTTCCAGGGCGAGGATCTGCTGCATCCGGAGCGACCATTGCTGATCCCAGGGGCGGGGCAGGCCGAGCGCCTCGTTCCATGCCGGCAATTGCACCGCGCGGGCGCGGGCCTTCTTCGACAAGGTGACTGCGAGCATTTCCAGAAGGATCCGATAGACGTTGTTTTCCGGCTGTTGCTCCGTCAGGCCCAGCGAATTGACCTGGACGCCGTAACGGAAACGCCGAAACTTTGGGTTATCGACGGCGTACCGTTCGCGGGTGATTTCGTCCCAAAGATCTACAAATGCGCGCATCTTGCACATTTCGGTCACGAAACGGATCCCGGCGTTCACAAAAAAGGAAATGCGGCCGACGAGGATCGGAAAGTCCTCCTCCGGGACTCTTCCGCGCAAGTCGTCCAGCACGGCCGTCGCCGTTGCCAGCGCAAACGACAGTTCCTGCTCGGGCGTCGCGCCGGCCTCCTGCAGGTGGTAGGAGCACACGTTCATCGGGTTCCACTTTGGAACTTCGCGGTAGCAATAGGCGGCCACGTCGGTGATCAGGCGCAACGACGGTTGCGGCGGGCAAATATACGTCCCGCGTGACAAGTATTCCTTGATCAGGTCGTTCTGTACGGTGCCTTGCAGCTTGGAGACGTCCGCCCCCTGCTCCTCGGCCACGGCGATGTAGAGCGCCAGAAGCCACGGCGCGGTGGCATTGATCGTCATCGACGTGTTCATCTGGTCGAGCGGAATGTCGGCGAAGAGCGTCCGCATATCCCCCAGATGCGCGACCGGCACGCCCACCTTGCCGACCTCGCCGCGCGCCAGTTCGTGATCGCTGTCGTAGCCCGTTTGCGTAGGCAGATCGAAGGCGACAGACAGGCCTGTCTGGCCCTTCGCGAGATTACCGCGGTAAAGCGCGTTGGAGGCTTTGGCCGTCGAATGGCCCGCATAAGTCCGGAAGAGCCATGGCTTGTCGCGTTCGGGCGCCGGGGGCTGGGGCTGAGCGGCATCTGACATGGGGGTCTCCGACCATTTGCGCAATATTCTTTCACTACAGGCCACATAGAGCTAACAATCTGCCCTTGTCAACGTGCTGCGCCGCAGCACGCCCGCTTCGGCATCGGTCGCTGCCGGCGGGCCGGTGCGATGGCCGTGCGCTTGGTCTCTCACATAGGTACCCAAGGTCAACGCGGGGCAGGGCCTCGGGCCATTGCCGCCCGCGACGGCGCCTGTCAGGGTCCCGCCCATGACGACGCCGATCACCGTTCCTCTTTGGGCCCTTATCCTGATCCTGGCCTTTGCGGCCGTGACGTTTGCGTCGCATTTCCTGTTCCCGTCGGTGCGCTGGTACTTCCGGCGCCGGGCAGAACGTGTGGTGACGGAGTTGAACCGGCGTCTTGAGACACCGATTCAACCCTTCAAGCTGGCGCGCCGGCACGACATGGTGATGCGGCTCAGCTACGACAGTTCGGTGATGGAAGCCGTGCAGGAGGAGGCCCAGCGCGAAGGCATCCCGGAGAATGTCGCCTTCCAGCGCGCCCAACGCTACGCGCGCGAAATCGTTCCGGCCTTTTCGGCGAGCGCGTATTTCGGCTTTGGCATTCGCGTGGCGCGCTGGCTGTCGAACGCCCTCTATGACGTGCGGGTGGATGTCACGGATCAAGCCGCGCTTCGGGCGATTCCGCCCGAGGCCACGGTGATCTTTGTGATGAACCACCGCTCCAACATGGATTACGTGCTGGTCACGTATCTTGTCGCGGAACGGTCCGCCCTTTCCTACGCGGCGGGGGAATGGGCCCGGGTCTGGCCGATGCGGGCGCTCGTGCGCTCCATGGGGGCGTACTTCATCCGCCGCCGCTCCTTCGGAGCGCTCTACCGCCGGGTGTTGGCACGCTACGTGCAGATGGCGACGGCGGCGGGGGTCAGCCAGGCGTTGTTCCCGGAGGGCGGGCTGTCGCTCACGGGGCGCCTCATGTCCCCCAAGGTGGGCATTCTGTCGGACATCCGCGAGGCGGAGAAATCCGGCCAGCCGGTCGTCTATGTCCCTGTCGCGCTGAACTATGACCGCGTGTTGGAGGACCGGGTGCTGGTGGCCGCGGCGCAGTCGGGCGAACGGCGGTTTCGGGCCCGGATCCCCACGATGCTTGGGTTCACCGCGCGCATGCTGTTGAAACGAATGCGGGGCCGGTTCCGCCGCTTCGGCCGGGCCTGCGTCGCCTTCGGCGATCCGATCCTTCCCGGTGCGGCCCCTGATGACGTTCAGGACCTCGCGGAAGACCTCATGCGCCGGATCGCGGCGGCCATGCCGGTGCCGCCGCTGCCCTACATCGCGCGCGCATTGACGGAGGCGGGCCGCCCCGTGCCGCGCGAGGCGCTTGTCGCCTGTATCACGGCCTGGGCCGGGCGCGGACGCGAGGACGCCGAGGCCATCGTGGCGGAAGGCCTCGCGCTGGCCCGGCTTCGCAACCTTGTCCGCGAGGGCCCGGACGGCATCGGCATCGTCCCGGGGGAGCACGCCCTGATGGCCTATTATGCGGCAGCGGCATCCTGCGACGCGCCCGGACCGCTGATCGACACAGAGCGCCGGGTTCCCCTTCCGGTTGAGACATAAAATTACGCGTGAAGGGCGATGGGGATTGCAATATTGCGTGTCTCGGCCTAGTTAGCGCGGAACGGCGCGATTCTGCATCGCGGCAAAATGCACCCATAGGAGGCCCCCATGGCGCTCGATACCAACACCGCGACCCCGACCTACGACGCGCCCGAGAAAGAGCTGTATGAAATCGGCGAGATCCCCCCGATGGGCTACGTGCCGCCCAAGATGTACGCCTGGGCCATCCGCAAGGAGCGCCACGGCGAGCCGAACACAGCCATGCAGGTGGAGGTTGTAGAGACGCCGGACATCGACAGCCATGACGTTCTGGTTCTCGTGATGGCCGCCGGGGTGAATTACAACGGGGTGTGGGCCGCCCTGGGCCAGCCGATCTCGCCGCTCGACGGGCACAAGCAACCCTATCACATTGCCGGCTCCGACGCGGCGGGGATCGTCTGGAAGGTCGGCGACAAGGTGAAGACCTGGAAGGTGGGCGACGAGGTGGTCATCCATTGCAACCAGGACGATGGCGACGATGAGGAGTGCAACGGCGGCGATCCGATGTATTCCCCCACGCAGCGGATCTGGGGCTATGAGACATCGGACGGGTCCTTCGCGCAGTTCACACGGGTGCAGGCGCAGCAATTGATGCCGCGGCCCAAGCACCTGACATGGGAGGAAAGCTCCTGCTACACGCTGACGCTGGCGACGGCGTACCGGATGCTCTTCGGCCATCACCCGCATGACCTGAAGCCCGGGCAGAACGTTCTAGTCTGGGGGGCGTCGGGGGGCCTCGGCTCCTACGCCATTCAGCTGATCAACACGGCCGGCGCCAATGCGATTGGCATAATCTCGGACGAGGACAAGCGGGATTTCGTCATGTCGCTCGGCGCCAAGGGCGTGCTGAACCGCAAGGATTTCAACTGCTGGGGCCAGTTGCCGACGGTCAACACCCCCGAATATGCCGAATGGTTCAAGGAGGCCCGGAAGTTCGGCAAAGCGATCTGGGACATCACCGGCAAGGGCGTCAACGTCGACATGGTGTTCGAGCATCCGGGTGAGAGCACGTTCCCGGTGTCGACTTTCGTGTGCAAGAAGGGCGGGATGGTTGTGATCTGCGCGGGCACGACCGGATTCAATTGCACCTTCGACGTGCGGTATATGTGGATGCATCAGAAGCGCCTGCAGGGCTCTCACTTTGCTCATCTCAAGCAGGCGTCGTCGGCCAACAAGCTCATGCTGGAGCGGCGCCTCGATCCGTGCATGTCCGAGGTCTTCCCGTGGGAGGACATCCCCGAGGCGCACATGCGGATGATGCGCAACGAACACAAGCCGGGGAACATGGCGGTTCTGGTGCAGGCGCCGCGCACCGGCCTGCGGACGCTGGAGGACGCGCTGCCGAGCTAAGGGCGACCGGCGGGCGCCACATCCAGGGCGCCCCCTTACCCGGCGGTCCGGACCGCGTTCCGAAGAGATGCCGCTATCCCGGGGTGCCGTTTGGCGCCCCCTCTCCGCGTGGTTGCGACAGGGGAGCGATGGGCGGATGCAACCCTGGGGTGATTCGCCCGCAAACCGGCCGATCTCAGACCTGCCCCCCGAACGGGCACGATCGACCGGGAATCCTTGCATTTTGCAAAGGAGTGGGGGCGTAGACCCCGCAAACTGACCTGGGGTCCCCGGCCTCCCCAAATCTAGTGAGTATGGAATAGCGAATTTCCTGCGGCATCTAGTCGTGTAATGGTTGTGCGGCTCTTCCTCTAGGTTGCTCGAAGGCATATTGTGATGCGACATGAATGGGTACTCGACGTTATTGCTGACCTCTCCGCGTTCGCGCGGGAGAACGGATTGCCGGAACTGGCGGAGCATCTTCAGGATGCACGACATGTCGCAGTTGCGGAGATCGCACGCGAGACATGCACGCCCCCTGCGCCGGGCCTTGTTGTAGGCGCCGATGCAAGAGGTCTTCGAGACAGTCTTTGACCAAGTGCAGGCGGCGGCCAATGTCAGCGGCCTGCAAATCGCGACCGAAACCCTCCGCGACCGTCTCGACGTGTCCCACGTCGTTTACCATTGGGTGAACAGCCGGGGCGAGCGTTTCGGTTGCGGCACCTATAGCCAGGCGTGGGTCGACCGCTATCTGGAGATGGATTACCTGCGCATGGATCCCGTAATCGTCGGCGGCCTTCAACGCTTTACGCCGTTCGATTGGAAGGAACTGGACTGGTCGTCGCGTCCGGCGCGAACCTTCCTGCGCGAAGCGGTGGAATACGGCGTTGGAAACCAGGGCTACACGATCCCGATCCGGGGGCCATCCGGCCAGTTCGCGCTCTTCACGATGTCCACCAAATGCCCGGATCCGGAATGGACGGAATTCATCGAGGCCTATCAGCGCAACCTGATCCTGACGGCACATGAGTTCAATCGCAAAGCGCTGGAGTTCGAGCAGATGGAGGATGTCGCCCTGCCATCGCTCTCGCCCCGCGAATTGTCGGCGATGACCTATCTTGCGCGCGGCATGAGCCGGGCACAGGCCGCCGCCGAAATGGACATCTCGGAGCATACGCTGCGCGTCTACATCGAAGCTGCTAGGCACAAACTGGGTGCGCTTAACACCACCCACGCCGTGGCGCGGGCGCTGTCGCGCGGCCTGATCGTCGCCGATCACTGATCCCAATTAACCTTAACACTAGGTAAAGCCGTGGCACGGCCCGGTTGGCTGCTGTCAACGGCCTGAGCGGTACCCCTTTCCCCGACCTCGGAAAGGAACCCTGCCATGCTGCGCTATGTCTACGGCCACGATCTGTCACAGTTTCCCACCCTCGCCCACACGATGTTCACGGACCGCGCCGAGCAGTTCCGCCATCGGTTGGGGTGGGACGTGACGGTGGACGATGCGGGCCACGAAACCGACGAATACGACGCGCTCGATCCGCTCTACATCATCTGGGAGGCGCCCGACGGCAGCCATGGCGGGTCCATGCGCTTCCTGCCCACCGTGGGTCGGACGATGATCAACGAGCACTTTTCGCACCTGACGGACGGGGTTCACATCGAAAGCCCGCTGATCTGGGAATGCACCCGGTTCTGCCTATCCCCGCGGGCGACCGGCGGGCAGGCCCGCAAGACCGCCGGCGCCTTGGTGCTCGGCGCCGGCGAGATGATGGAACGGGCCGCCTTGGAACACTACGTGGGCGTGTTCGATGCCCGGATGGAGCGCATCTACCGCCATTACGGCGTCGAGCCTGAGGTGATCGGCAGCGAGGGCGAGGGACGGGCGCGGATCGGGGTCGGCCTGTGGCGCATGCGGCCCGAGGCATGGGAGCCGACGCTTGCCCGGCTCGGCATTGACAGAGATACCTCCCGGCGCTGGGTGGCCCAGAGCCTGGGCGCGGGCCGGCACGGGTTTGGGGGTGCCTCGGCTCCGATGGCGGCCTCGGCCTGAGGGCACCCCGCCGCGGCTGCGCCCACAAAAGCGATTCCGCTCGCGCGCGACACGCTCTAGTGTCGCGGCATGCCCTCCGACGCGCTCACCTTCTCCGATGACCAGTCCACGGCTTGGGACGCGATCGCGGGCGAGTTGGAGCGCTCCGGCGTCGACATGCTCTCCGATTCCCTGACGCCCCGGGCGGAGGGACGCGAGAGCGTTCTTGCGGTTGTAGGCAAGGCGGGTTCAGGCAAAACGCTACTCCTGGCGCGTCTCGCCGATGCTTTGCGCGACGCCGGGGTCGATCTCGTCTCCGGCGACTGGGAGGGGCGCCGGCGAAGGGACCGGCGCACGCTCGCCGTCCTGGCACCGACGAACAAGGCTGCCTCGGTCCTGCGGGGGCGGGGCGTTCCGGCAACGACCATCCACCGGATCCTCTACACGCCGGTCTACGCGCCCGAATACGAGAAGATCGCAGAATGGCTGGCCGGGCAGGGGGACCGTCCCGAAATCGCCGATCTGCCCGACGCGGCGCTCGACCGGGCCCATGCCTTCTTCCAGAACCATGCGTCGATCCCCGGGGCGCTGGCGGCGGCCGGCCTGCGCGGCTCCGATTTCATCACCGGCTGGAAGCGGCGCGAGGAGCCGCTCGATATCGGGCTGGTCGACGAAGCGTCGATGCTGGACGCCCGCCAGCTCGACGACCTGCGCGAGATCTTTCCGACCTTGCTGCTGTTCGGCGATCCGGCGCAGCTCGCGCCCGTTAAAAGCCCCGGCGAGGGCGAGGCGCGGATGGTATTCGAGCAACTGCCGGAGAAACGCAAACTGCTGCTGCATCGCGTCCATCGTCAGGCGGGCGACAATCCGATCCTCGATCTGGCCCATGCGCTGGCCGATCCCGCGCTGGAGTTCGAGGCCTTCGAGCGGATGGTGGAGGACGCTGCGGCGGACGACCTCCGCGTCGAGCTTGCCGGCCGCGTCGACAGCGACCTGATGGCGCGCTCTCCGGTGCTCGTCTGGCGAAACGCCACGCGCGTGCGCCTGATCGCGGCGTTTCGCGCGGCCCATCAGGCCCCGGCCGATGGTCTTCTGCCCGGTGAGCCGCTGATCTGCGATGGGATTGAGCTTCCCATGAAGCACCGCCGCAAGCGCCTGGACCTCGAGGCGCGCGGCCTGATCAAAGGGGCGCAGGTGGTCTATCTCGGTCCCGGCAAGTCCGACGGGTTCGCACGGCTGCACATCATCGGGGCAGAGGATCCGCGCCTGTCCGCGGCCTCGATCATCAAGATCGAAAGCCCCGGCGAGGAGGAGCCGTTCATTCCCTCGGCCGCACGAATGGGGGCGACGTTCCTGCACGGCGCGGCCGTCACCATCCACAAGGCCCAAGGCTCGCAATGGCCGTCGGTGCAGGTCTTCGCGCCGGATCTCTACGCCGCGGCGCGGTCCGGCCGGATGGATGCCGGCCAGCCGCTCTGGAAGCGGCTCGCCTATGTCGCCATCACCCGGGCGGAGGATCGGCTGATCTGGGTGCGGCGCTACGCGCTCGCCCGTCCCAAAGCGGCGCTCGGAACGGCGGATCTGCCCAAGCCGCGGGCGCCGCTCACCCTCGATGCGACGGAGGCCGCCCAATGACCGGCACCATCCTCATCACCGGCGCATCGTCGGGGATCGGCGCGGCCACGGCGCGGCACTTCCTGGCGGAAGGCTGGCAGGTCGGTCTCTTTGCGCGCCGGCCGGATGCGCTTGCCGCCGTGGCGGACGGGGCGCCCTCGGCCCATATCCTGCCCGGCGACATCACCGATCCCGACGCGGTCGAGGGCGCGATGGCAAGGCTGGTGGCCGCCACCGGCCGGCTCGACGCCCTGTTCAACAATGCCGGCGTCTTCTCGCCCCCGGGATCGCCCGATGAGATCCCGCTTTCGGATTGGGACGCAGCACTCTCGGTGAACCTGCGGGGCATGATCGTCGCGGCGCGTGCGGCCTTCCGCCAGATGCGCGCCCAAGACCCGCAGGGTGGCCGGATTATCAACAACGGCTCGATCTCCGCCATGTCCCCACGCGAGGGCGCCGGCCCCTATACTGTCACCAAGCACGCGATCACCGGGCTCACCCGCCAGATCGCGCTCGATGGCCGGGCGTTCGACATCGCCTGCGGACAGATCGACATCGGCAATGCAGAAACCGACCTTCTGCACGGCATCGCCGCGCGGGCCGAGGCGAACGGCGCGCCGCCCCCGCCGATGTTCGATGTGGCCGAGGTCGCGCGCTCCGTCTGGCACATGGCGACGCTGCCGCCGGAGGCCAACATCCTGACCATGACGCTCATGGCGACCAAGATGCCCTATGTCGGCCGCGGCTGAGACGGCCGCCGCTTCATCTGCCCCAAAATCGCCGGGGGGCCCGCGCGCGAGGGCGCGCGGCGGGGCAGAGCCCCAATCGCAGACCTACGCGCCTTTCAGGTCGAACGGGGGCAGGCTGGCGAAGGCCTCGCGCAGAGCGGTGCCCCAGCCCTCCGACAGGGCGGCGAAATAGGCGTCGCCGATTCCGATGCGCGCTTCGCGTCCCTTGCGGAGGGCGTCGGCCTCGTAGACCTGAAAGTCGATCGGCATTCCGACCGACAGGTTCGCCTTGATCGTCGAATCGAAGCTCACCAGCAGCAGTTTGACCGCATCGTCGAACGGCATGTCGGGGTCGTAGGCGCGCACAAGGATCGGACGGCCGTACTTGGTTTCGCCGATCTGGAAGAACGGGGTGTCCTCGGAGGCTTCGATGAAATTGCCCTCCGGATAGACCAGAAACAGGCGTGGCGGGCCGGGCTTGATCTGGCCGCCGACGATCATCGTGGCATCGAACGTGCTGGAGGCCACCTGCCCCTCGCCGCGCTGGGTCTCGATCACTTCGCGCAGGGTCCGCCCGATCTCCCGGGCGACCTGGAACATCGAGGGCTGCTCCAGAAGGCTCGGGTGCCGCTCGCTCGCCGCCTTGGAGCGCTCGTCGAGCAGCGACAGGACGGATTGCGTGGTCGCCAGATTGCCCGCGGTCATGACCGTGACCAGACGCTCGCCCGGCACCTCCCACGTGGCCATCTTGCGGAACGTCGACACGTTGTCGAGCCCGGCATTGGTGCGTGTGTCGGACATGAAGACAAGGCCGTGGTTCAGCCGCAATCCGACGCAATAGGTCATACCGCTTTCCTGTTCTGCGATCCGGCGCGCAGGCCGGGCCGGGCGCCGCCCCTGCCTTACTGCTGCATTTGCTGGACGTCTATCGCCACGGTCAGACGTTCGCCCGGATCTTCGCCCAAGTGAATCCCGTTGACCGGCGCCGCTTCCGAATAGTCGAGCCCGGTTGCAACGCGGACATAGCGCTCGTCGGGCGAAATCCCGTTCGAAACATCGTAGCCGACCCAGCCCAACGGGTCGATATGCACCTCGGCCCAGGCGTGGCTTGCTTCCTGTGCGGCCTCGTCGTTCATCATCAGATAGCCCGAGACGTAGCGGGCCGGGAACCCGAGGTGGCGCGCGGCGGCGACGAAGACATGGGCATGGTCCTGGCAAACCCCCGTGCCGAGCGCGACAGCCTCTTCCGCGTCCGTCGCGGCATGGGTGGTGCCGGTCTCATAGGCGATAATGTCGCGGATCCGCTCGGACAGCGTGTGGAAGCGGGCGATCGGATCGGCGACGTCTGAGTTCAGCCCCCGCGTCAGGCTCCGGATGCCGGTGCCGATCCGGGTGCGCGGCGTTGCCCGGTGAAAGTACCAGAGCGGCGCGAAACCGGCATGCTTGCCCAGCACCCCCGCGGTATCGACCGTTTCGACCTCGCCCTCGGAGACGATCGTCAGAAGATCGCCCTCCCCCCTGGCGGTCCCGCCGGAGAACGAGACGACCATGACATGGTTCATGTGCTGATCGTCGAAGTCGAGCTCGCGAATGCCGCCCTCGACGCGCGTCGACCATGTCAGCACCGACTGCCCGAGCCGGCTTTTGGGCGTGAGCCGCAATTGCTGCAGGCCGTAGGCGAGCGGCGCTTCGTAGCTGTAGGTGGTGGTGTGGCGTATGCTCAGGCGCATCGTGCGTTACCCGTAAAACCTGTAATCGCGCTCGATCTGGCCGGCCAGCGCACCGATATCCGACAGAAAGTCGACGATGAATTCGTGCAGCCCCGCATCGAAGATCGCGTCGGTCGAGACCGAGGACAGACGGCCCATCAGCGCTTCGGCCTGTTCCTGGCAAGCATGCCGCGTGTCGTATTCCTTTTCCAGATAGCTCAGGTTCGCGGCCAGCTTTGCGGTGCAGAAGGCCAGGCTGCGGGGCATCCGCCCGTCGAGGATCAGAAAGTCGGTGATGCCGGCGGGCGTCACTTCGGCCCCGTTGAGCCAGCGATAGGAACGCAGGCCCCCGACGGAGCGGAGGATGTTCTCCCACTGCACATTGTCGAGGGTCGAGCCGATCTGGCTGATCGAGGGCAGCAGCACGTAGTATTTGACGTCGAGGATGCGCGCCGTGTTGTCGGCGCGTTCCAGAAACGTCCCAAGGCGGGCGAAATTGAAGATGTCGTTGCGGAGCATCGTGCCGTGCAGCGCGCCGCGCACAAGCGCCGATTGCTGCCGGATGACAGACAGCACCTCCGGCAGATCCCTGTCCTTGACGGGACGGGTCAGCAGCCGCTTGGCCTCCATCCAGCATTCGTTGGTCGCCTCCCAGACTTCGCGCGACAATGCCGTTCGGACGAGACGGGCATTGTTGCGCGCGGCTTCGATGCTGGCCATGACGCAGGAGGGGTTCGAGGGATCGCGCAACATGAAGTCGATCGCGGCCGCCTGGGTGAAGCTGTCGTGGCGCTTGGTGTAGGCCTCGCGCATCGCGGCGGCGTCGAGCACGCTGGCCCATTCATCGTCGGAGTTCGACGGGCGGGTGAGCGCGATGCGAAACCCCGCTTCGATCAGGCGCGTGGTGTTCTCGCTCCGCTCCAGATAGCGGAACATCCACATCAGCCCGCCGGCTGTCTTTCCGAGCATCATGGCCGCGCTCCCGCCGCACCGGGGGCGCGGGCGGCGCCCGGCCCTCCGGGGGGGATATTTTCAGCACGGTGAAGACGGGAGGCCGCCGGGCGGAGACGAGGCACAGTCAATCCGATCATTCTTCCAGGACCCAGGTGTCCTTGGTCCCGCCGCCCTGGGAGGAGTTGACCACCAGGGAGCCCTTCTTCAGGGCCACGCGGGTCAGGCCGCCGGGGGTGATGTCGATCTTGTTGGGAGACACCAGAACGAAGGGGCGGAGATCGACGTGCCGGGGCGCCAGCCCGGCCTTTGTCAGGATCGGCACTGTCGAGAGTGCGAGGGTGGGCTGGGCGATGTAATTGCCGGGCTTGGCTTCGAGTTTGGCGCGGAAGGCGGCAAGCTCCTTCTTGGAGGCCGCAGGGCCGACAAGCATGCCGTATCCGCCCGAGCCGTGCACCTCCTTCACCACAAGCTCGGACAGATGGTCGAGGACGTAGGCAAGGCTGTCGGGATCGGCGCAGCGCCATGTGGGGACGTTCGGCAGGATCGCCTTTTCGCCCGTGTAGAACTCTACGATGTCGGGCATGTAGGAATAGATCGCCTTGTCGTCGGCGATCCCCGTTCCGGGCGCGTTGGCCAGCGTGATGCCGCCCGCGCGATAGACATCGAAGATGCCCGGTACGCCCAGCATGCTGTCGGGGTTGAAGTTCAGCGGGTCCAGATAATCGTCGTCGACCCGCCGGTAGAGCACGTCGATCGGCGTATAGCCCCGTGTGGTGCGCATCGCGATGCGCCCGTTATCTACCCGAAGGTCGTGCCCCTCGACCAGATGGGCGCCGGAATTGTCGGCCAGGAAGGAATGCTCGAAGTAGGCGGAGTTGTGGATGCCAGGGGTCAGGATCGCCAGCGTCGGCTTGTCGGCGCAGCGGGGCGGGGCGCAGGCACAGAGCGAACGGGCGAGGCGGGTCGGATAATCCTGTACCGGCTGCACCCGGATCTGGCCGAACAGCTCGGGAAACATCTGCAGCATCGTTTCGCGGTTCTCGAGCATGTACGACACGCCCGACGGCGTCCGGGCGTTGTCCTCGAGCACGAAGAACTCGTCCTCTCCGGTGCGCACGAGGTCGACGCCGACGATATGGGTGTAGACGTTGCCCGGCGGTGCGACGCCGATCATCTGCGGCAGGAAGGCATCGTTGCGCGAGATCAGGCTTTCTGGGATGCGGCCCGCGCGCAGGATCTCCTGCCGGTGATAGATGTCGTAGAGAAAGGCGTTGATCGCCCGCACGCGCTGCTCGATCCCGCGGGTCAGCCGCGACCATTCCCGGCCGGAGATGATGCGCGGAACGATGTCGAACGGGATCAGGCGTTCATCGGCCTCGGCCTCGCCATAGACGTTGAAGGTGATGCCGGTGCGCCGGAAGAACCCTTCCGCTTCGGCGGCCTTTCGGTGCAGGCGTTTCGGATCCTCGCCATAAAACCAGTCGCAATAGGCCGAGTAGGCGCGTCGCGGAGGGCCATCCCCCGGGCCAAGCTCGTCGAAGAACTTCGATACGTCCGACATGGGGTTAGCTTGCGACGGCGCGCCTGAGGCTGCAAGGCGACGGGACGCGGCCGGGCGATTCTGCGCAAAAATTGGGCAAAAAGCGCGGTCCGGCGCCTCAGGACGCCGCTTTCGCAGGAAAGGCGGTCAGGCCGGGCTGGGCGGCGGGACCTCAAGCCAGATCGTGACCGGGCCGTCGTTCACCAGATCCACGGCCATGTCGGCCCCGAACGCGCCGGTTTCGACGGGCACGCCATGCGCTGCCAGGGCCTGTGCGAAATGCAGATAGAGGCGTTCGCCCTCGTCCGGCGGCGCGGCCGACGAGAACCCGGGCCGGTTGCCGCGCGAGGTGTCGGCCGCCAGGGTGAACTGCGAGATCACGAGCGCGCCGCCGCCGGTATCGGTGAGCGCGCGGTTCATCTTGCCGGCCTCGTCGTGAAAGATCCGGAGGCGTGCAAGCTTCGCCGCGAGCTTGTCCGCCTCGGCCTCGGTGTCGCCGCGCATCGCGCAGACCAGCACCATCACGCCCGGGCCGGTCTGGCCGATTGTGTCGCCCTCGACACGGACTGCGGCGCGGGTGACCCGCTGCACCAGGGCCCTCACGGCAGCTCGGCCCGCTTGGGCGGGTTGGCGCCTGCGCGGGACACGGTGACGGCGGCCGCCGCGACGCCGAGCGACAAGGCGTCTTCCAGGACGTCTTCGTCGGGGTGCAGAAGGGCGTCGCGGTCCAGCGCGTGGGCCGCGTGCAACCCGGCAAGGAACCCGGCGTTGAACGTGTCCCCGGCCCCCACCGTATCGACGACGTCCACCCGCGGCGCGCGGACATGCAGGTGGCCCGCGGCATGGTGGGCCGTCACACCCTGCGCGCCCTCGGTCAGGCACACGATTTTGGGCCCGCGTTCGAGCAGGCGGCGCGCCTGGTCCGTCGGGTCGCCGGGGCCGACGAGCCAGGACAGGTCTTCGTCGGAAACTTTGAGGATATCGGCGCGGGACAGCATGGCATCGATTCTCGCGCGGTAGCGGTCGGGCTCGGCGATGAAAGCGGGGCGGATGTTGGGGTCGAGCATCACCGGGCGATGCTCTGGCACCCGGCCGAGCAGCGCGGCATAGGCCGCGCCGCACGGCTCCACCATCAGGGAGATGCCGCCGAAGAAGAACGCCGTCACCTCGGTCAGCGCCGCGGCGGTGGGCAGATCGTCCTCCACCAGGAGGCGGCCGGCCGTGTTCTCGTCGTAGAAGGCATAGCGGGCCTGACCGTCGGTGAGTTCGACAAAGGCGAGCGTCGTTGGCCGGGAGCTGCGATTGGCGAGGGCCGTCGCGACGCCGTCCCGATCGAGTGCCTGCGCAAGCCGCTGGCCGAAGAGGTCATCGGACAGGCCGGTGAACAGCCCGACCGGGGCGCCGAGACGCGCCAGCGCGATGGCCGTGTTGAACACCGAGCCGCCGGCGACGGGTGCGAAACACGCCTCGCCCCCGGTGCTGTCCCGCGGCAGCATGTCGATCAGCGCTTCGCCAGAACAGAGTATCATCTCGCCCCTCCCGGGCCGCTCGCTGGCCCCTCCGCCGCGCATTCACGCAGGTCGGGCAGGGCTGCGCAAGGGCGGAAAGCCCGCACGCCTTTGAGTTCGTTGCGAGAACGGGGGCATGGGGAGGGGCCACCGAGCACGGGCACCTGTCTGGCCCGCGCCTAGCCCGGAGATTGGGTTAAGGCCACGGCGTTGCCCGGACCCAAGCAACCCGGGCAGGGTAACCCCCGCGCCCGACTGGGGCGCGCAAAAACATGGTTGTGCGTCCCGGCGCGGCTCACAAGCCGCCTGCCTCCTGGACCGCCCAGAGGTATCCGACCGCGATGGCGAGGGCGAGGCCGAGCATAACCGCAAAGGCGATTTTCCAGGCGGAGTAGGGGCGCTCGCCCTGCACCCGGCCCGTCTGGCCGTTGACCAGACAGCGGTAGCTCTGGCCGCGATAGCGGTAGGCGGCGGTCCAGACCGGCAGGAGCACGTGTTTGAACGTCACGTCGCGCACCTCGGTGTCGATCCGGTGCACGCGCTGGCGGTCGCCGCCGATGTCGAAACGCACATCGCGTTCGATGGTCCGGTCCATCTGCGCACGGGCGTCGGTGAAGCCCTGCGGCAGTTCGACGGTGTAGGCCTCGGCCCGGAAGCCCGACAGGTATTGCGGCGTATAGGGTTCCAGCGCGCCGAGATCCCATGGGGGAAGCGCATCGGCGAAGTGCTTGGGCAGGGACCGGGAGGCGAGGACGAGCACATCGTCGAAGACGCGCGCCACGCGGCCCCGGGCCGAGGTCCAGCGGACCTTGGCGACGCGCTTCTGGGTGCGCTTGCCGTCGACGGTGACCCATCGCGTCTCGTAGTAGACGGTGCCGCGCTCGCCGCTGTAGCTGCTCTTGGTGTCGGCGTCGAAGGTCCAGTAGGGCACGTAGATGCCGTTCATCGGGCGGCCCTTGCGGGCATAGTCCTTCAGCCCGTTGGGGGCGAACCACAGCCGCCCGAACCAGGCCTCCATCGCGTCATGGGCGGCGCGCTCGTCGAGCTGGAAGGGCAGGACGCCGCGGGGTTTGATATGGCGATTTACGCCTGTGTCGGTGACCACGGGCGTGGCGCAGAACGGGCATTCGGCGGCATGAACGCTCGGCTCGAACTCTACCTGCGCGCCGCAATTGGTGCAGGACAGAACGCGGGTTTCCTCGATCTCGGCTTCAGGCAGGCGCTGGGCGATGGCTGCGTCGAAGTCCAACTCCCGCAGGGCCCCGGCGCGCCCGTGGCCGGTCGACAGCTCCTGCGTCGCGCCGCAATGCTGGCAGACAAGGGCGCCGGTGCCGGGCTCGAACCGCAGCACACCGCCGCAATTGTCACAGGGAAACTCGTCTGCCCGGGGCACGTCCTCGGCCGCGTCCATCGTGAAGTCCTGCGCCATCGTCCCCTCGCGGTCTTTACAAGGGTCTTTCATAGCCCCGGCTCCGGGCCGGTGCCAGAACGCAGAGCCCTACTCCCACCGGAAGGCCGCCAGAAACACGAGGATCAGGGCACCAAGCCCGAAGATCAGCCCGTAGGTGCCATCCCGGGCCATGCTGGGGCGCTGGCCGCCGACATCGCCGTTTTGACCGTTCACGGCGACGAGGTAGCTTGCATCGCCATCGTGGATCCGGCCGAGCCAGATCGGCGCAAGAAGAACGCGGCCCTTCACATTTTCAGTCTGCGCGCTGTATCCGTAGAGCCCCTCTTCCCCTTCATCATCGATCACCCAACGCAGCTGCGGCGCGATCTTGTAGAACCGCTCCTCGATCCAGGTGTTATACCGGTAGAGGCCCACTTCTGTCCGACTTTTGGTCATCCTCCAACGGGGCAGCGGCACGCGATGGGGCAAATCCTCCCCTTGAGAGACTGCGGAGCGCGCACTACCGGAGAAGGACCTATGCGCAAGGTCGAGTGTGGTCTCGGTCGGGATGCTCGGGTGCTCCACCAGAAACCCGGCGACCCATGTAGGGTCGTAGGCCACCGCGCGCGACACGTCCCATTTGCGGAGGGCAACCGAGCACGCCCGTTCCAGCCCGTCCGCCGCCAGGAAGATCTGAGGTTCATGGTCCAGCACATAGGCGCGATTCTGGATCGAGTCGCGACGTACCTCGTATGCCACCCGGGAGGCGGCCTTCAGTTCCCAGTACGGGATGTAGACGCCGAAGAGCGTCAGGTTGGGGGCGCCGCGAAGCGCGCGTTCGCCGGAGTGTTCGTGCACGCGCTCCCAGGTGGCCCGGATCAGGGCTTCGGCCTCGTCGCGGTCGATCTCGAAGGGCAGAAGGGCGCCGGGCAGGATCGGAGGTGACCCGTCCTCCTGCTGAAGGAGGGTGCCCTCGCAGTAGGGGCAGATATCGCGCTCCAACGCGCCGGGCATCGAGATCTCGACCGCGCATCCGGAGCATCGAAACGGGGCTTTGGCTCCGACACCAAGCGGCCGAACCAGCGCCCCTTCTATGTCGTCCATGCCGATCCAACCGCTTGCGCGCGGCCGGGCGATCGGGGGCCTCTCCGTGCTGTGGCAATAGGGGCAGGACAGCTGCTCCGCACCCGGCACGAAGTGCCGCAGCCCGCCGCAGGACGGACAATGCGCGACGCATCTCGGTGCCGGTTCGCCGTTCGCCTCACCCGCCGTCATGGGCCGTCAGCGGCTAAGCAGGCGGCGGAGGCGGGGGTGGCGGCAGAACGGTGAAGAGCTGGGCCAGCTCGCCCACATCCTCGGCGGCGAGCCAGCCGTCCTGGCCCGGGGTCCAGACAAGGCTCTCGCGGGTCAGGCGGCCCTGCTGGGCCATGCGGCCCATATCGGCGCGGCTGAACGGGCCGTCCGTCTTGCCGTTTTCGGCGATGTGCCAGACATGCTCCACCGGGGGCGGCGGGGGCGGCACGGCCTGCGCGGGCGAAGCGGTGGCGACGCCCGGCTGGCCCGGCCGGGCCGATTGCGGCGCGCCCCAGGGGCCCGCGACATGTCCCATCTGGCTGGCCATCTGGGCGCCCATCGCCATGCCCATCCCGGCACCGATCCCGGCCCCCATGCCGCCACCGCCGCCCGGGTTGGCGGCGGCGGTCGTCATCGCCTCGGCGGCGGAATACTGCGTGAACTTACCCAGATCCCCGGCAAGGCCCATGGAGGTGCGCTTGTCGAGCGCCTCCTCCACCGCGGGCGGCAGCGAGATGTTCTCGATGTAGAACTCCGGCATCACCATGCCGTAATCGCTCAGCACCTTCGAGACCTCCGTGGCGACGAGCTTGCCCATGTCGCCGGTATTGGCGGCCATGTCCAAGACCGGGATGCCCGAGCCCGCCATGGTGCGCGAGCTTTCCTGGACGATGATGTTGCGGATCTGGAACGTGATCTCGGCCGTGGTGAACTCGCCGTCCGTGCCGACGATTTCGCGCAGAAACAGGGCGGGGTCCGTCACCTTCACCGTATAGGTGCCGAAGGCGCGGATGCGGGTTGGCCCGAATTCCGGATCGCGCAGCATCACCGGGTTCTTCGTGCCCCATTTCAGGTCGGTGAAACGGTTGGTGTTGACGTAGTAGATCTCGGACTTGAACGGGCTTTTAAAGCCGTGGTCCCAGTGCTGAAGCGTCGTCATGATCGGCATGTTGTTCGTTTCGAGCATGTAGAGCCCGGGGGTGAACACATCGGCGATCTGACCCTCGTGGACGAAGACGGCGGACTGGCCTTCGCGGACGGTCAGCTTGGCGCCGTACTTGATCTCGTGCCCCTCGCGTTCGAACCGCCAGACCATGGTGTCGCGGGTGTCGTCCGTCCAGTGGATGACGTCGATGAACTGTCCGGAAAGGAAGTCGAAGATGCCCATGGGCCGGTGTCTCCCGCATATGTGCGACGGCGTTTTCGCGGCGACTATAACGGGGTGCTCGCGCGGGGGCGAGAGGCGTCGCGGCACGCCATCGGTCGCATTGTTTGCTGGGGGAGTGTGCCGGGCGCGGGGTTTCGCGGTTTCACATGACGATCAGGTAAGTCAGCCCCCCAAGCGCCGCGGCGTAGAGCAGGCCGGGCGCCAGCGTCCGTCTCAGAACGCGGCCTTCCCGCCCCAGAATGCCGACGGTCGCGGCGCCCGCGATGATGTTGTGCGGGGCCACGACGTTGCCGATGGCAGAGCCCGCCCCCTGGGCTGCCGCCATCGCGATGGGCGACAGGTTGAGCGTGGCCGCGGCGGAAAGCTGCAATTCGGTGAACAGGATGTTGGACGTGGTGGCGGAGCCCGTCACGAAGGTCCCGAGCACGCCAACAAGCGGCGCGAGCAGCGGCCAGAAGGCGCCCGTCGCCGCCGCTGCTTCGGCCAGGGCGCCGATCATCCCGGCATGGAGCATCACACGCGAAAGCGCGAGCATCGCAAAGAGGGCGAGGGCGACCGGAACGAGGCGGGCCAGGGCCGCGCCTAGCGCACCGGGCAGGGCCGCAGCGCGCGCGGTGACCAACGCCGCCGCCGCCAGCCCGGCAAACAGCAGCGTGCCGGGGTGGTAGAGCGGCTCGAAACTGCCGGCGAAGCCGCCCGGCAGGCTCCAGGACAGATCGGCGCCCGACAATGCGGCTTGCACCGGTCCGATCAGGCGGGTGGCGAGGACAAGGGCGAGGATCGCGACATAGGGGGCGAGATCGGCCGCGAGGCCGGGCGACGGCGTTCTCGGCATGCGCGGACCGAACAGGCGGAGCAAGAGAATGAACGCCACCCCGCCGGTCAGCGCCCCGCCCAGGCTGGGCAGTTCCGGGCCGACCAGACCGGCCAGCGCGATCGAGGGCAGGAAGAAGCAGAGCGCCGCAAGGGCCGCCCACAGGATGTCCTTCGGGCGCAGCGGGCCATCATCGGCGAGGGAGAGCGCTGCCAGCAGAAGAAGCGGGCCGAGCGCGGCGTGAAGCAGCGTGACAGCGAGCGACAGGTCCGTTCCCGACAGGCCGGAGATCGACACCTGCGTCAGTGTCGGTGTTCCCACGGCCCCGAAGGAGACGCCGGCCGCATGCCCCAGAAGCGCCAGCACCACCGCCCGGGCTGGGGAGAAGCCGAGGCCCGCCAGCAGAGGCGCGGCAAGGGCGACGGGGGTGCCGAACCCTGCCGCGCCCTCGATGAACAGCCCGAAGAACCAGGCGATCAGGATGACCTGCATCCGCGGGTCGGTCGTCAACCCGCCCAGCGCGTCCTTGATCCGCCCCACGGCGCCGGTGGCCTGCTGATACTCATGCAGCATGAGCGCGGGGAAGATGACCCACAGGATCGTCAGGGTGGAAAAGAGCGCCTCCGCCCCCGTGCCGAACACGGCCGGGACAAGGCCGCCCGGCGCGGCGGCGGCCAGATCGAACGTGCTCAGGGCGAGGAGGGCGGCCACGCTAAGGCCGAGCGTGCCGGCCACAGCCGCCGAGAGGTGGAGCGCCCCGATTCCGGCGAGCACGACGATGATGGGCAGGGCCGCGAGGGCGGCTGTCATCGCCTCAGATGGACCCGCCGACCAACTCGTCGGCGATGGCACGCGCGATGGGGCTGGCTTCGAAACTGGTCATGCCGGGTTTCAGGCGTTTGTCGTACAGCATGCGCAGGAGCAGCTCGTCATGCGTGGTCAGGAGCGCGAACTCCTCGTCGTCGTTGAAGATCGAGGGCCGCGCGCGCGGGCTGTCATTGGCCAGGCCGAGCCCCTGAGAGATCTCCTCGTGGATGCAGGACAGGCGCAGAAGATCGGGGTGTTCGGCCCGGATGATCGCGACGGCTTTGACATAGTCGCTGGAGTTGCCTTCCGAGAACGCGAAGACTAGGCAGAAGGTGGAGCGCGGCATGTTCTGGACGGTGCGCACGACGGTGTCGCTGACCCCCGGCACGATCCGGCGCAGCTGCGGGCCGAACGCCTTGCGCTCGTCTTCGTTCATGATCACGACATGAAAGTTGCCGCCCCGGGTGACCGTCGAGATCGGATGGCGCGCCGCCCGGGCGAGGCGCCCGGCATAGGCGTTGATGCTGGCGAGATCGGCGCTGCGCTGTTTCAGCGGCACCAGGGGGCCGAAGCTCACTTGCAGGCGCACCGGCGCACTCCAGCGGCGCAGGCGGCTTTCGGTCTGGCTGGCGACCATCGCACCGCCCCGCTCGGTGTACTCGTCGAACAGCGCGATCCGCACGAAATTCTCGGTCAGCGTGCGCGCATTGAACGGGGTATCCGGCCCGCCCCCATCGCGCCGCAGCAGACCGCGGGCCAGGAGATCCGCCTGAACGCGGGCATAGTAGGCCTCCAGTGCCAGGCTTTCCGGGCTGCGTCCGGGGATCGCGACCACCGGCCTGGCCGCCCGGTCCGGCCGCTCGGGCGGAGTAGGCGAGGTCTTTACCCCGCCCGCCATGCATCCCGCGAGGGTCAGTGCGGCAGCGGCCACCGATATGCCGTTTCGCGCCCGCATGAGAGAATCAGGTCGGCGGCACGGAGGTTGCCGCGTTGTCGCCCGTTCCCGTGGTGCGCGCCTTAGCGGAGGCGAGCGTGTCGCGCAGTTCGGCCTCCATCGCCTGAAGCTCCTTCTCGGCCTCGGCGCGCCGCTTCTTGCCTTCGTCGGCGATGGCGAGGCTTTCGTTGATCGTGGAAACGAGCGTGGCGTTGGCCTGCTTCACCGCTTCGATGTCGAAGACGCCGCGCTCCATCTCCTTGCGCACGGTGCGGTTGGCCTGCTGCAGGTTCTCGGCATTGGCCGTCAGCAACTCGTTCGTCAGGTCGGAGGCATCCTTGACAGCCTTCGCCGCTTCCGACGAGCGCTGGATCGTGACCGCCTGGGCAAGCTGGGTCTCCCACAGGGGCACCGTGTTGACGAGGGTCGAGTTGATCTTGGTGATCAGAGACTTGTCGTTTTCCTGGACCAGTCGAATGGACGGCAATGACTGCATCGTCACCTGCCGTGTCAGTTTCAGGTCGTGCACGCGCCGTTCCAGATCGTCCCGCGCCGCGCGCATGTCGCGCAACTCCTGCGCCTTCATCACCTGGTCGTTTTCGTCGGCGGCCTCCACCTCGGCTTCCTTGGCCGGGATCGTTGTGCCGTCGAGTTCGGCCAGCTTCTCCTCGCCCGCAGCGATGTAGAGGGCCAGCTCGTCGTAGAAGGCCAGTGTTTTCTCATAGAGGATATCGAGCGACTTGATGTCCTTCATCAGGGTATGCTCGTGGCCCAGAAGCTCGTCCGTGATCTTGTCGATCTGGGCCTGAACATCCTCGTACTTCGCCATGAACTCGTGAATTGAGTTCTTGGTGCCGCCGAAGATCCGCTCCCACCAGCTCCGCTTCCGGTTGGGGTCGAGTTCGTCGACCGAGAAACCGCGGATAGTGCCCACGATCTCCCGCAGCGAATTTCCTGCGGGCCCCACATCCTTGTTCTTGACGTCGGCCAGCATGGCCTGACTGATCTCCTGCAACTCGGCCTGGGCGGCAGAGCCGAACGCGACGATCGAGTTCGTGTCGCCCATGTCGATCTCGCCCATGCGCTTGCGGATTTCCCCGCCGATCTGGGCGTCGGCCTCCTGCAGGGGCACGACAGCATTGGCAGGCGCCGGTTCCGGCAGGAGCGCCGACGTCACCGTCTCAACCTCCTTGAGCGCGGCTTCCGCCTTTTGGCGAACGGTATCGGACATTGTGTGACCCTTCTGCTTAGGAAGCGATGAGTTAATGCAACGGATTAGTCCACGGATTTCACGCCTTCGCGCACGAGGCGTTCGCGCAGTACCTCGATCTCGACATCGAGGTCGGTGCGGTCGCTCTCCATTAGCGAGACGGTCTTCTTGGCGAAATTGTTTTCGAGATCGTCGAGCAGGGCCAGATAATCGGCGCGTGCCTTGTCATCGTGCGTGCGGGAATAGAGATCGGCGAACTTCACCGTCGCATCCCGGGCACCGATCAAATAGACGCCCAGGAACTTGCGGGCGGAGGTCAGATCGCGCGGATCGTCTTCGACGGTGCGAAACATCTGGCGCGCCGTGGTCTGGAAGGCCTCCACCCGGCGTTCGAGGGCGCGGTCGCCCGAGCGGGCGATGGCAAGGCCCATCGCTTCCAGATGCGCTTCCGCCTCGTCGACCGCGCGGGCGACGCGCTCGGACTGGAAGCTGTCGGCACCGCCGACGCCCTTGCTGTGCAGCGGGTCGAGCCCGAAGGCCGTCAGAAACGCAGCGACGGCGATCAGCCCGTAGAGAAGCGGCTCGAAGAATGCCGGGGCATCGGGCTGAAGCGCGGCCAGAAAGACGCCGAAGCCCATGGTGACGGCGGCCACGATCTTTCGGGGAAAGGCCGGCCGACGCGCGACCTTGCGCTCGTTATAGGCATCCTCGGCCTTGATCCCCTCGCCCACGAGGAAGACGGCACCGGCGATGGTCGCGGCGGCGGCAAGGTCGACGGCCATGCCGAGCGCGTCCTGGCGAAACGCCGTCCAGAGCAGGGGAAGTGCGGTGAGATAGAGCAGGTTGCGCCGTCCGCGCATCCGCAGCGGCGTGCCGTGCGACGGGCGCAGGCTGGGCCCGGACGGTGCGGCGCCGCGCTGGATCTTCGCCGAGGTCGCCTTGCCAGCCGCGCGGCCGGGAGAATACTTGCCGCCGTAGCGTTGCGCCATCAGCCGCCTCCGATAAGCCCGGCGGCGGTGCCGGCCACGAGGCACCAAAGCACCACGAACGCCACCTTGGAGAGCGTGCCGCTGGTGAAGTTCGGCCCGGTCTGGGCGGCGGCGGCCTGGGCCGTGCGTGTCAGCATGGCGCCCGCCATGGCGATGCCGATCACCAGCCCGGCCATGATGGCTGCGGCCGCCGCTAGGGTGATCAAAATTCGCATCTGCCGCGACTCCCGCCTCGCCTGTTCGATCTATACGACATGGAGGTGGTCACGCAAACACACAACCCGACGATGCTTTACGGCGCACGCGCCGCCACCGGGATGAACGGCCAGGCATGGGTGGCCCTGCGCCTGACCTCGCCGCATGCGGCGGGGGGCAGAACGGGGGCGCGCGGCGCTTGCTGATCGCCCGGGCGCTAGCGCGCGCGCGCGGTGTCGACGGCGGCGAGCGCCGTTGCGACCGCGTCTTCGATCGTCATGGTGGAGGTGTCCAGGACGAGCGCGTCGGCGGCGGGCCGCAAGGGGGCGTCGGTCCGGCCGGTGTCGCGCGCATCCCGCGCGGCGAGGTCTGCTGCCACGGCGTCCAGCGTCACGTCGTGGCCCTTCGAGACGAGTTCGGCGTGGCGGCGCTGCGCGCGCACGTCGTCCGAGGCGGTGACGAAGAGCTTCACCGCCGCGTCAGGGCAGATCACCGTGCCGATGTCCCGCCCGTCGAGCACCGCGCCGCCCATCCGCGTGGCGAAGGCGCGCTGAAAGTCGACAAGAGCCGCGCGCACCTCCGGCAGGGCCGCCACCCGGCTGGCCGCCTGTCCGGCGTCCTCGGTGCGGAGCGCGGCTTCGTCCAAAAGGTCCGCGGCCTGCAGCGCCCGCGCGGCTTCGAGCGGCGAGGTGCCATCGAGCGTGCGCCGCCCCGTTGCGCGATAGAGCAGGCCGGTGTCCAGATGGGAGAGCCCGAAATGCGCGGCCACCGCCCGGGCGTTGGTGCCCTTGCCCGCGGCCGCGGGCCCGTCGATGGCGACCGTGAAGCTCACCTGGGCCGCGGCGCCAGCGCGGCGCACTGGGACGGGCGCCCGGCTTCGGGGCGGCAGGCCGCCGGCCGGATCATGGCTGGCCGACCTGGGTGGTCAGCCCGGGATGCGCGGCCGGGGCTTGGGGCAGAGCATCGCCGATCTCGTAGTAATCCCCCTTATCGGCGCAGTAGATGTGGCCCGCGAGCCGAAGGCCGGTCGCCCCGTCGAGACAGCCCGCGAAGATCGAAAGGTTGCGCCCCGGCCCGTCCCAGAAAAGCGGCGTCCCGCAGGTCGGGCAGAACCCGCGCCGCGCGCTGTCGGAGGAGCGATACCAGCGCGGCGTGCCCGACACCGTGACAGCGTCGCGCGCGGCGGAGGTGGCGGCGACATGGTGGCCCGATGTTTTGCGGCATTGCGTGCAATGGCAGGCGATCACGGGCCGCAGCGGCCCCCGCACGCTGAACCTGATCTCGCCACAGAGGCAGGAGCCCTGCACGACAGGCTCCCCGGCGGCGGGGCCTTGCGCGCTGCTCACGCGTCCTCCGTTGCGGCTTCGAACCGGGCGCCGAGGCGCTCCATCAGCGGGCGGAACCCCGGGAAGGACGTGGCGATCGGGCCGGCGTCGTCCAGCGTGACGGGACGGCGCGCGGCCATCCCGGCGACCATGAAGGACATGGCGATACGGTGATCGAGGCGGGCGGCAACAACGGCCCCGCCCGGCAGCCCCGTATTGCCGCCCGCCGGTCCAAGGCCGTGCATCGTGAAGCTGTCTTCGGTTTCTTCGACCGTCGCGCCGCAAGCGCGCAAGCCGGTCGCCATCGCGTCGATCCGGTCGCTCTCCTTCACGCGCAACTCGTGCGTGCCGGGCATGTGGGTGTTGCCTTCGGCGAAGGCGGCCACGACCGACAGGATCGGATACTCATCGATCATGGAGGCGGCCCGCTCCGGCGGAACGGTGATGCCGCGCATGTTGGGCGAGAAGCGGGCGCGGAGATCGGCCACGGGCTCGCCGCCCTGCTCGCGCGCGTTCTCGAAGGTCAGATCGGCGCCCATTTCCCGCAGCGTGGTATAGAGGCCGGCCCGCGTGGGGTTGAGGCCGATATTGGGCACCAGCACCTCCGACCCTGGCACGATCAGCGCCGCGCAGACCGGAAAGGCCGCGGAGGACGGGTCCCGCGGGACGGCGATCGTCTGCGGGCGGAGTTCGGGTTGCCCCGCGAGGATGATCGTGCGGCCGTCCTCTCCCTCTTCGGTGCGGACTTCCGCACCGAACCCGGCCAGCATCCGCTCGGTATGGTCGCGGGTGGCGACGCGTTCGGTGACGCGGGTCTCGCCCGGGGCGTTCAGACCCGCCAGCAGCACGGCGCTCTTGACCTGGGCCGAGGCGACCGGGGTGGTGTAGTCCACGGGGACGGGGTGCGCTGCGCCGGTGATCGTCATCGGCAGGCGCCCGCCCGCCCGGCCGCGTGCCTCGGCGCCGAACAGGGCCAGCGGGTCCGTCACCCGGCCCATCGGGCGGGAGCGGAGGGAGGCATCGCCGGTGAAGGTGGCGGTGATCGGGGTCGTGGCCATGGTGCCCATGATCAGCCGCACCCCGGTGCCGGAGTTGCCGCAATCGATCACGTCTTCGGGCTCGGCAAAGCCGCCGGTGCCCACGCCGTGAACGGACCACGCGCCCTCGCCATGGCGGGTCACCTCGGCGCCGAAGGCAGCCATGGCGCGCCCGGTATCGAGCACGTCCTGTCCTTCGAGCAGCCCAGTGATCTTGGTTTCGCCCACCGCCAGTGCTCCTAGAATCAGGGCGCGGTGGCTGATCGACTTGTCGCCGGGCACCTCGGCCGTCCCGGACAGGGGGCCGGACGCGGGGGATGTCAGGGGCTGGGGGGTGCCGTGCGAAGCCATCGGGATCTCCTGTCTGGGCGCGACCGCTCTAGCGCAGCGGGCGGCCGGGTTCCAGAGGGTGGCCAACGCGCCCCCGCATCGGACGAAGACCGGAGGCGCGGTAGGGAGGGGCGGGGTGGCTAGCTGTCTGCCCCGGTAGCCGGTGCAAGGCCGGTCTTATCGGGCACGCTGCGCCGGAAGGTCAGGTAGTGGGGCGTGCGCCCCTCGCGCAGCGCCTTCGCTTCGTAGCGGGTGCGCGTCCAGTCGGGCCACGGCGCGCGCCAGTCCGCGGCTCGCTCAGCCTGCCAGACGAACCCGTGGCGCGGCACCTGTTCCAGCGTCTGGCGCACATAGTCCGGAATATCGGTCGCGACCCGCAGTTCGGCGCCCGGCGCCAGGACGCGGGCCAGAGGCACGAGATATTCCGGCGTCACGGCGCGCCGCCGATGGTGGCGCGCCTTCGGCCAGGGATCGGGATAGAGCAGAAACGCCCGGCCGATGCTGGCCTCGGGCAGAACGTCGAACAGATCGCGCACATCGCCGGGATGGATGCGGATGTTCTTCGCGCCGGCGGTGCGGATCTTGCCCAGAAGCATCGCCACGCCGTTGATGAAGGGTTCGCACCCGATCAGGCCGATTCCGGGGTTCTGGATCGCCTGATGGACCATGTGTTCGCCGCCGCCGAAGCCGATCTCCAGCCAGACGGGGTGCCCCGCGAACACCGTGCCGAGATCGAGGGGCGCGCGGCTGGGATTGTCCTCCCAGTCTACGCCGCCGAGGGCAAGCTCGGCGAGGTCCTCCTCCAGGTAGCCGCGCTGACTGTCGCGCAGCGCCTTGCCATGGCGGCGTCCGTAGAAGTTGCGCCACGGCTTTTCCGCGGGCGCCTTTGGGGATCGGGGTCGGGACGGATCTTTCATGGGCCTTTCCATGGGCAATGGCGGCGCGGCGATGCCCTGAAACACCGGCTGACGCAACCGTGTTCTGCAGCTTCGCACAGGCCTGTGTTCGCCCGCGAATGTGGACCTGCGCTGCCCGGCCGACATGTTTGGCGCATCGCGAACCAAGGAGCCCCAACATGAAGACAACCGTTCACACCCTCGAAACAGCGCCCGCCGAGTCGCAGCCGCTGCTGGAAAACTCCATCAAGGCGTTCGGCCGCCTGCCGAGCCTGCATGCCGTTATGGCCGAGAGCCCCGGGCTTCTCGAAGGATACCAGCGTCTGCACAAGGCGGCCATCGAGGCGACGGCGTTCACGCCCGAGGAGCGGACGGTCGTCTGGATGGCGACGAACGTGTTTCATGCCTGCCATTACTGCGTGCCCGCACATACCGGCATCGCCAAGCGCGAGAAGATCGACGATGCGGTGATCGACGCGCTGCGGGATGAAACGCCGCTGCCGGACGCCAAGCTGGAAGCGCTGCGCGCCTTCACGCTGGCCGTGCTGGAGACCCGGGGCCGACCCTCGGCAGAGGCCGTGGCCGCCTTCGAGGCCGCCGGCTACGGCGAGCGCGCCGCCCTCGATACCGTCATGATCATCGCGCAGAAAGTGATGTCGAACTTCACCAACTCGCTGTTCGACACACCCACCGACGCAGCCTTCGAGAAGTTCCTGTGGACGCCGAAGGCGCCCGCCGACGCTGCCTGACGGAGTTCACGACAGGATGCGAAAGGGCGGCCCGTTGCGGCCGCCCTTCCGGTTATTCGCATGTAAGATATCCACCGAGGATGGGCGGGCGCGCTGGCCGGATTGAGGCCAAAGGCACCCGCGTCCCATGCTTCTCAGCATACTCGGCCCGCTTGGATCCGGGCGCCAGGGCGGCGCCCGGATCCAACGGGTATGGCGCTACATCTTCGCGCGTTCGGCCCGAAGCGCGAGCCACAGACAGTAGCACATGATCAGCACGACGAGCGTGAACGGGATGCCCGTCGACACGGCCGCGCCCTGTAGGGCTGTTAAACCGCCGCCAAGCAGCAGCGCGATCGCCACGAGCCCCTCCAGCGTGCACCAGAACACCCGCTGCACCACAGGGGCATCCATCTTGCCGCCCGCCGTGATCGTGTCGATCACCAGCGAGCCCGAATCCGACGACGTCACGAAGAAGATGACGATCAGAACGAGCGAGATGGGCGCGACAATCGAGTAGAACGGCAGTTCCTTCAGGAAGCCGAACAGCGCACCCTCGGGCTTGTAGCTGTCGATGACGGTGGCCTTGACGCCCTCGGCACCGCCGACATTGAGCATGTCGATGGCGGCTCCGCCGAAGGTCGACATCCAGAGCGCGCAGACCGCCGTGGGCGCGATAAGGGCGCACAACACAAACTCCCGCACGGTCCGGCCCTTCGAGATGCGCGCGATGAACATGCCCACAAATGGCGACCATGCGATCCACCAGGCCCAGTAGAAGGTTGTCCAGCCGTGGAAGTAGCTCGTGTCTTCGCGTCCGAACGGATTCGATAGCGCCGGGAGCATCTGAACGTAGTCGACCATCACGGTGAAGTACCGCGAGATGGCCGCGCCGACCCCGGTGACGAAGACCACGAACAGGAACAGGCCGACGGCCATGATCATGTTAATCTCCGACAGCCGCTTCACGCCCGCATCCATGCCGAGCAGCACCGACCCCAGCGCAATCGCGGTGATGCCGATGATCAGCAGGACGACGACCGTACCGGATGGTTCGATCCCGAACACCTCGTAGAGCCCCGCCGCAACCTGCTGCGCGCCGAGCCCGAGCGATGTCGTCAGACCGAAGAGTGTTGCGAAGACGGCGAGCGTGTCGATCAGGTGACCCCACCAGCCCCACACGCGCTCGCCCAAAAGCGGGTAGAACGCCGAGCGCAGGGTCAGCGGCAGGCCGAGATTGTAGCAGAAGATCGCCAACGACAGGCCGACCGCGGCATAGACCGCCCAGCCCTCCAGCCCCCAATGGTGGATCGTGCCCACGATTCCGACATACTCATTGCCGGGCGTCGTCGGGTCTATCCCTAGGGGGCTGGCCCCGCCACCTTCGGAAAAGGTGTAGTAGACCGGCTCCAGAACGCCGAAGAACAGAAGGCCGATCCCGATGCCGGCCGCGAACATCATCGCGATCCAGCCGGCGTAGGAGTAATCGGGTTTGGCGTCCGCGCCGCCGATCCTGACGGATCCGACCGGAAGCACGATCAGGGCCAGACAGAACAGCGTGATGATGTTCACCGACAGCACGAGGAACCAGTCGAACGTGCTGGTGAGCCACGGCCTGAGCCAGCCGAAGAAGGCGGCGGCGGCCTCCTGGTTGGCCAGCGCCACGAGAACGAAACCCGCGATCAGGACGCTAGAGATCAGAAAGACGGGGTTGTGAATGTCGAGGCCGAGCGGCCGTATGTTGTCTTGTCCAAGTTCATATTCGGTCTCGAAGTCCCAGACCCTTGGGTCTGGGTCGAGCATTTTCTTAGTATTGGTTTTGGTTTCGGCCATCTGTCCCTCCCTTGCCGTTGCCAGCGGTTCTTGCAGCCTGACACAGAATGACGGCGGCGGACCAATGTTTTGATCGATTTGGCTTAGGCTTTTGGACGCAGCCTATTGACGAACCGCCTTCGCTCCCTAGCGCGGAACCGTGCTGCGAGGGTGCGGGCAGCAATCGTTGGGGCCTCCGTGCGGGGCGTCCGCATCGGCTGGTTGCCGTCTCAATCTTCGCACCGCACTTCCGCCGAAACGCGTTCGAGGCGCGCCGGCGCTGCCGGGGGCAGCTCTTGAGGTGCGCGACGTCGGGGCGGCGATCGGGCGGCGCGCGCCTGCCTTCGGTGCCCGACATGGGCCTGAAAGGCGGTTCCCGCCTGGCGTGTCGCCATTGAGTGTCGCCTTGCCGGGGCTGGCCGAATGCGGAAGTCTGCGGCCCGGACCGACGTCGCGCCGCGGAGGCGCCAGAGTGCCCACTGCGCCGACGCAGAACGCGGCGCCCGTGCGGCGGGCGCCAGCGCACGAAGGCGCGTCGCTCTCGGCTTGCGGTAAACCGCCGGTCGAAGCGCTGCCTTGCTGTTGCCAGCGGTGGCGCACCTCTGTATAGAGCGCGCTGTCAGACGAACAGGCGGTCAACGCCGGAACGACGAGCAGGGTCGGAGCACGCTCCGGCCCTTCGTTGTTCCTAGATCCCTGCAAGACCAACCCCATAGACCGGCGGAGACAACCGCCCGGCCCGCAAACATGAACCGTAAGGAAACCGAAACACACATGTCCGCATCCGCATCCATGGAGGAGTTCGAGGCCCTCCTGAACGAAAGCCTCGAAATCGACACGCCGAACGAAGGGTCGGTGGTCAAAGGCCGCGTCATCGCGATCGAGGCGGGACAGGCCATCATCGACGTCGGCTACAAGATGGAAGGCCGTGTCGATCTCAAGGAATTTGCAAATCCCGGCGAGGCGCCCGAAATCGAAGTGGGCGATGACGTCGAGGTTTATCTCGACCGGGTCGAGAACGCGCGCGGCGAAGCGTCGATCTCCCGCGAGAAGGCTCGCCGCGAGGCCGCATGGGACCGTCTGGAAAAGGCCTATGCCGACGAGGAGCGCGTCGAAGGCGCGATCTTCGGCCGGGTCAAGGGCGGCTTCACCGTCGATCTGGGCGGTGCCGTGGCGTTCCTGCCCGGCTCTCAGGTCGATGTGCGGCCCGTCCGCGACGCTGGCCCGCTGATGGGGCTGAAGCAGCCGTTCCAGAT
>JBCDGG010000043.1:0-33972 GCA_038757905.1 Pseudomonadota bacterium
CCGCTCTTCCATCTCACCGACGACCCATTTCAGGGCGACAACCGCCTTCTTGGGGTCGGTCACGACCGGTGACAGCAGATGTGGAATCCCGTCATAGACGCTGAGCTCCAGCATCTTGGGGTCGATCATGATCAGGCGGCATTCCTCCGGCGTCAGGCGGTAGAGCAGCGACAGGATCATGGTGTTGATCGCGACGGACTTGCCCGAGCCGGTGGTGCCCGCGATCAGCAGGTGGGGCATCTTGGCGAGGTTCGCGACCACGGGCGACCCACCGATGTCCTTGCCAAGGGCCAGCGGCAGGCGCATCGAGGCATCGTCGTAATCGCGGGTCGAGAGCAGCTCGCGCAGCAGCACCTTTTCGCGATGGACGTTCGGCAATTCGATGCCGATCACCGAGCGTCCCGGCACGGTCGACACCCGCGCTGACAACGCCGACATCGAACGCGCGATGTCGTCGGCCAGGCCGATCACGCGGGAGGCTTTGAGGCCCGGGGCCGGTTCCAGCTCGTACATCGTGACGACGGGGCCCGGGCGGACCGACACGATCTCGCCCTTCACGCCGTAATCGTCGAGCACGTTCTCCAGCATGCGGGCGTTTTCCTCGAGCGCCTCGTCCGGCAGCACGTGGCGCACGATCCGGTCCGGGCTTGTCAGCAGCGAGAGCGGCGGGATCTCGAACCCGGTGCCGTCCTCGGCGTCGAAGGCGAGCGAGGGCTGCGCCTCCGCCTGGGCGCGTCGCGACGGGGCGGGTGCCTTGCGCGGCGGATGCTGGACGACGGCGCGCGGCTCGACCTCGGGAACCGGCGGGCGGGCCTCCGGCTGAACCCGCGGCGCGATCCGGCCCTGCGGCGCGGGGTCGTCCGGCGTGTCCTCGATCGGCTCCGGCTGTCTGGGGTGGACGGGCACAGGCGGTTCGACGTCGATCTCGGCCATCGGCGCGACGGGGACGGCGCCCGGAACCTTGACGATCAGCGGCTCCGGCTTCCGGGGGCGGCGAACCGGCGGCTCGGACCGGCCGACCGGCGCGGGCCGCACGTCCTGTCCGGTGAGCGCGCGGGCGCGGATGGCGCTGGAGATGCGCGCGCGCACGCGGTCCTCGCCCTCAAGCCCGTCCTCCGCGTCGTCCTGCGCGAGATCTTCCGCGGGGTCGGGCGCCCGCCGCACCGCCTTGGTGACAGAGGCGAGCAGGCCACCGGCCTTGCCCCGGGGCGTGGCCGGCGCCGCGCGCGTGACGGGCGGCTCCGGCGCCAAACCGGCGCGCATGTCAGTGGTGGTCTCTTCCTCCTCGATCTCTTCGGCGCGCGCGGCGCGCTGCAGGGCACGGCGCTCGCCCATCTCGCGTGCGGCGTCGCGGGTGCGGCGCGCGCCGGAGCCCAGCGACGACACGATCCCCGCGTAGATCAGCACGATGCCGTAGGCCACGAAACGGCCGAACCGCTTCAGTTCCTCCGCCGTGCAGCCCGCCGCGTAAAGGCAAGTGGCGATCGCGGCGGCGCCGATGGGCAGCGCCAGAAGCCGGACACCCTCGCTCGCGCGGACGGGCAACAGATTGATCAGCGCGCCGAGGGCAGTATCGCCGAGCAGGCCGCCAAGACCGAAGGAATGCGTCCAGTCCGGCGCGGGCACGAGCGTCGAGGCGTAAACGGATGCGGCGAACACCGCGAGGGGCAGGAAGATCGCGCGTGTCAGCACGCGCTCCGCCCCGGCATTGGCCGTCAGGCGCAGGCCCCAACCGACGAGGATCACCGCAATCGTCCAGGCGGCGACGCCGAAAATGATGAAGAGCGGCGCGGCGATGGACGCCCCGGCCCGGCCAAGCCAGTTCTGCGCCGGCTCGTCGGTGGCGGAGAAGAACGATGGGTCGTCCGGCACATAGCTGGCCAGAAGCGCGGCCACGCACAGCCCGAGGCCGAGCACGGCGAGGCCCACCAGCTCCCGCCCGCGCTTCTCGATGGCGGCTTGCATCGCGCTGTCGATCAACGGATCGCGCCGGTTCGTCTGATAGGCCATTCGTACTCCCTCACACGTCGTCGAGGATGGCGCGCACCGCCCGGAGGCCGCGGGTCATCTCGTCCTTGTCTGCAACCATGGCGAGGCGGATGAACCGCGTGCCCGGGTTCCCCTGATCGGTGTCGCGGCTCAGATAGGCACCGGGCAGGACCTTGACGCCCGCCTCCGACCAGAGCCGCTTGGCTGCATCCTCTCCGGTTCCGATCCCCATCGGAACGGGCAGCCACAGGAAGAAGCCACCCGCCGGGGGGTGATACCCCGGGTAGCCGGCGAAGACCTCGTCGGCGATGGCGTACTTTTCCTGATAGAGCGCGCGCGACACCTCGACATGGGCCTCGTCGCGCCAAGTTGCCTCGGCCGCATGCTGGATCGGCAGCGGCAAGGGCGCGCCGGAATAGGCGCGCAATTGCTTGAGACGGGCCATGTTGGCCGCGCCCGTCGCACAGAAGCCCGAGCGCAGGCCGGGCATGTTAGAGCGTTTCGACAGCGAGTGAAAGATCACCAGCCGGTCCTTCGGCAGCCCCATCTCGGCGGCGACCTGCCATGCGCCCGGAGGCGGGGCGTCGCGCCAGATCTCGGAGTAGCATTCGTCGGCGAAGACGATGAAACGATGCGCCTCTGCAAGCTCCAAGAGCGTCCTCCAATAGGCGGTATCGGCGACGGCGCCCTGCGGATTGGAGGGTGAGCAGATATAGGCGATGGCGGTGCGGGCGAGCGTCTCCTCGGGGAGCGCGGCGAAATCGGGCAGAAACCCCGTGTCCTCGGTGGCGTTCACGAAGACGGGCTCGGCCGCGGCGGCGGCGGCGGCGACGGCATAGACCTGATAGAACGGATTGGGCACCAGAACCGCCGGAGCCATTCCGTTCTTGCGCTCCGGGCACAGGGCCAATCCCGCGTTGAACAAGCCTTCGCGCGTGCCGTTCAGAACCAGTACCTCGGTGTCGGGATCCGCGGGCGTGCCGTAGCGCCGTCCGATCCATGCGCCGATCGCGGCGCGCAGGCCGGGCGCGCCCTCATTCGGCGGATACTTCCCGAACCCGGCGGCTTCGTCGGCAAGGATTCGCGCGATATAGTCGGGCATCGGATGGCGTGGCTCGCCGATGGTCATATCGACAGGCTCCGCCCCCGGCTCAAGGCCGGAGAGCAGGCGCCGCAGGCGCGGAAAGGCGTATTCGGGCAGGTCCGAAAACCGCTCTGGGAACGTCATGCGCGGGGGCTCACCGCTCGATAATGATAACTGCCTCGGTCGGGGTCGTGGCCGCCCCGTTGCCGGAAAGGTATCCATGCGCGCGCGCCCGGTCCAGCGTCGGGATGCCCGGGGCGGTGGCTTGTGGCTTTTAGGTCAGGAGCGGTTCGAGCGCGGCGCCGATGCGCAACAGCCGCTCTTCCTGGCCCGGCCCGGCCATCACCATCAGCCCGCAGGACGGATGCCCCGTGGGTAGCGTCAGGGCGCACAGCCCCATCATGTTGCCGATGCGCGTGTTGCGCAGGGTCAGCAGGTTTTCCGAGGTGAAGAAGGCATGATCGTCGGTCACCGCGCGCTGCTTGGGCGGCAGCAAAGCCGCGGCTGGAAGGACGACGGCATCGTAGGGCGCCGTGGCCGCGGAATAGGCGGCGCGGCACGCGTCGAGCCGCTGCCAGGCGCGGACGTAGTCGGTCGCCAGAACGCCCTTGCCCGCCCGGAAACGCTCCAGCACGGGCGGGTGCATCGCCTCCGGTTTCGCCTCGATCTCGTCCCGCCAGGTGCCGTAGGTTTCCGGCGTGTAAATGGTTCCGGCCATCGCCAGTGCCTCGGCGACCTCCGGGATCTGTCCGTCGGTGATCTGCACACCTGCGGCCGACAGCTTCGACAGGGCGTCGGCATGCGCGGCCGCGGGCGCTTCGCGGATGTCGTCGAGCGCCAGGGTGGTCAGGTTCATCACCCGCAAACCGGCCGCAGTTGCGCCGCGCAGGTCCGGCGCGCGCCCGCCTTCCATCGCGGCGAGGAGCAACGCGGCGTCTTCGACGGTCCGGGTCAGGGGCCCGACGGTGTCAAACCGGGCGGCGAGCGGCAAGGCGCCCGTCAGCGACAAGCGGCCCGATGTTGTCTTGAGGCCGACAAGATCGTTCCAGGCCGCCGGCACTCGCACCGACCCGCCGGTGTCAGACCCGATCCCCGCGGCCGCGAGCCCGAAGGCCACCGACGCCGCCGCGCCGGAGGACGATCCCCCCGAAACGGCATCGTGATCGTTGATGCAGGGGGGGCTTTCGGTCACCGGGTTCAGCCCGAGACCGGAGAAGGCCAGCTCGGTCTGATGCGTTTTGCCCAGACAGACGAGCCCGGCATGCCCGGCATTCCGCAGCACCACGGCGTCGCTGTCGGGGGTGCGGCCTTTCAGCAGGGCGGACCCGCCTTCGGTCGCGACACCGGCGGTATCGAACAGGTCCTTCCAGGAGATCGGAACCCCGTCGAGGGGCGAGCGCCGCAGCCCCGCCTTGGCCCGCGCGCGGGCGGCCAGTGCCTCGTCCCGCGCGCGGTCTGGCGTCATGCGGGCATAGATCCTTGGGGCGAATTCGTGCGCGTCGATGGCGGCCAGCATCTCCTCGGTGAGGTCCACGGGGTCGCGGCGGCCCGCCTCGATGTCTTTCCCCAGATCCGCTGCGCTCTTCTGCTCCGTCATGTGCCTCTCCGCTGTTGCGGTGCGACGCTAGCGGCAGCCGAGCGCATGGACAATCCCGCCCCGTGGCGTATCTGACGGGCATGATGCGAGACGCGGATGTTCTGATCGTTGGCGGCGGCCTGAATGGCTGCTCCATGGCTCTGGCCTGCGCCCGGGCCGGGCTGTCGAGCGTGGTGATCGACAGCCTTCCCGTTGCGACACGCGCCGACGATCGCTTCGATGGCCGGTCCTACGCCCTGGCGCTGGCTTCGAAGCGCATGCTTGGGGCGCTGGGGCTCTGGCCGGAGTTGGAGGCGCAGGCCCAGCCGATCCTCAAGATCCGCGCCAGCGACGGGCGGCCGGGCGAAGGTGCGTCGCCCCTGTTTCTGGAGTTCGATCACGCCGAGATCGAAGAGGGCCCCATGGGCTTCATGGTCGAGGACAGGTATCTGCGGCGCGCCTTGCTGGACGCGCTGGAAGGCGAGCCGGGGATCGAGCATCGGCCCGGCGAAACCGTCGTCGCCCAATCCATGGACGACGTCGCCGCCGAGGTGACGCTTGCCTCGGGCGCAACCCTGCGGGCGAGCCTCGTGGTGGGGGCCGACGGGCGCAGCAGCGGCGTGGCCCAACGCGCGGGGATCCGGCGGACAGGATGGAGCTACGGGCAGACCGCGCTGGTCTGTGCGGTGTCCCACGCGCTTCCCCATAACGGCGAGGCGCATCAGTTCTTCATGCCCGGCGGCCCCCTCGCGATCCTGCCGCTGACGGGCAACCGCTCCTCCATCGTGTGGAGCGAGCGGGAGCATTTGGCGCGGCACATCGCGTCTCTCGACGAGGCGGGGATTCTTGCCGCGCTTCGGCCCCGTTTCGGCGACTTCTTGGGCGAGATCGCGCTTGCTGGGGATCGCTATACCTATCCGCTGGGGTTGACGCTGGCCGACCGCATCGTCGCGCCGCGGCTCGCGCTGGTGGGGGACGCCGCGCAGGGGGTGCATCCCATCGCCGGGCAGGGGCTGAACCAGGGGCTGCGCGACGTGGGCTCGCTGGCGGAGGTTCTGGCAGACGCCCGGCGCCGCGGCGAGGATGTCGGCACCCTGGCGGTTCTGGAGCGGCACCGCCGCTGGCGCTCGTTCGACAGGGCCGCCCTTGCCATGGCGACGGATGCGTTCAACAGGTTGTTCTCGAACGACAATCCCATCCTGCGTCTGGGCCGGGATCTGGGCCTGGGGGCGGTCTCGCACCTGCCGGTGCTGCGCCGGCGGTTCATCCGGGAGGCGGCGGGCCTGACCGGGGACGTTCCGCGCCTGCTGCGCGGCCAGCCACTCTGACCCAAAGCGCCGCCTAAGGGGCGGGCACCGCCTGTTCTCGGGCGGCAAGACCGCGCTCGCCGTGGGGCTGTTCGGATGCGCCGCACCGGGCAACGGGGCGCGCAGCGCGCATCAGCTCTCTTCGATCCTGTCACAGGCGGCCGCGTGCCTCGCGATGGTCGGATCGGGATAGGGGCGACCCGTGGGGCTAAGGCGTGTCTAGGCGCCGTCGTCCTGCGGCGTCAGAAGCGAGTTCAGCACATCGTCCGTGTCGGCGCCCATGCGCGGGGGAGCGCGCCGGTAGCTGACCGGTGTGCGCGAGAACTTCAGCGGGTTCCCGATCAGCTCCACATGGCCCGCCCCGCTGTCGGTGGAGGCGACGCGCACCTGCATGTCGCGTGCGGCGACCTGATCGGAGGCGAACACGTCGTCCAGCCGGTGGACCGGCCCGACGGGAACGCGCAGCGCCTCGAGCCCCGCGATGATCTCGGCCGTTGTCCGCATCGCCAGCGCCTGCGCCACCTGCTCCACCAGCGCATCGCGGTTCTGAAGCCGCGCGGGGTTAGTGGCGAAGTCCGGGCTGGCGGCGAGCTCCGGCCGCCCGATCCAGTCGCAGAAGCGGGTGAACTGGCTGTCATTGCCGACGGCGACGATCACATGGCCATCGCGGGACGCGAACACCTGATAGGGCGCGATGTTGGGATGGCCGTTGCCGCGGCGCTGCGGCACCGAGCCAGATGTCAGATAATTGACCCCCTCGTTGATCAGCCAGGCGATCTGGCTGTCGACCAGGGCAAGGTCGATATGCTGGCCCTCGCCGGTTTTGTCGCGGTGCCGGAGTGCGGCGAGGATCCCGGTCGAGGCATACATGCCACACATCACATCGGCGATGCCCACGCCCACTTTCATCGGCGTGCCCTCGGCCTCTCCGGTGACGGACATGATCCCGCCATAGCCCTGCGCCATCAGGTCATACCCCGGCTTGGAGGCGTTCGGCCCGCTCTGCCCGAAGCCGGAGATGGAGCAATAGACAAGCTGCGGAAAGGCGGCGAGCATGGTTTCTGCATCCAAGCCGTACTTTGCCAGCCCGCCCGGCTTGAAGTTCTCGATCAAGACATCCGCGCGCGCCGCCAATGCCCGGATCTGCGCCTGCCCCTCCGTGGTCGTGAGGTCGATCGCGACCGATCTCTTGTTGCGGTTGGCGCACATGAAGTAGGCGCTGAGGTCGGTATCGGCGCCGTCCGGCCCGGTCACGTAGGGCGGCCCCCATGTGCGGGTGTCGTCGCCGCCGGTCTTGGGGTTTTCGATCTTGATAACGTCGGCTCCGAGATCGCCGAGGAGCTGGGTGCAGGTGGGCCCGGCCAGAATTCGGCTGAGATCGAGGACGACAAGCCCGTCGAGCGGGCCGCTCATAGCCCGACCACGGCAGGGCGGGCGGCCGGTGCATCGCGTTCGGCCAGCTTGGTGTAGCCCTCGCGCGTCTGCGGGGCCTTGATGCCAAGCTGGTTCGACGCGATCTGGTTGCGCAGAACCTGCGCCGTGCCGCCGCCGATGGTGAACATGCGCACGTCGCGATACATGCGCGACAGGGCCTCCTCGTCGCCATATCCGCGCGCACCGAACATCTGCAATGCGTCCGACACGACCTTGATCGCGGCTTCGGAGGCAAAGAGCTTGGCCCGCGCCGCCATCGTCATGTCGGGAAACGGGCTGTTGTTCGCCCCGCGCGACTTGGCCGCCTCGTGCAGCATCAGGCGCGATGCATGCACTGCCGTGTCCATGTCGGCGAACATCCATTGCAAGCCCTGAAACTCTCCGATCGGGCGGCCGAACTGCTCGCGCTCCAGAAGGTAGCGCCGCGCCTCCTGCAGGGCGCCCGACGCGATGCCCATGGCGACGGTTCCCGCGCCGACGCGCTGCGAGTTGTAGGCGTTCATCAGATCAGCGAAGCCGCGCTTGAACCCCGAGGGCGGCATCACGACCATCGCGGCGGGCACCTCCAGCTCGGTAAAGCGCAACTCCGCCTCTGGCATGCCGCACAATCCCATGTTGCGCTCATGGCGGACGATCTCGAACCCCGGCGGTTCGACGCCGCCATCGGGATCGCGGATCACCAGAAACCCGCCGATGCCGAGGTCTTCGCCCGCAGCGTCGAGAACGCGCGCAAAAATCAGATGCACCTTCGACACGCCGCCCCCGGTGATCCACACCTTCGTGCCGTTCAGCACGTAGGTATCGCCGCGTTGCCGCGCGGTCGTCTCCATCATCGTTGCGCTGGAGCCTGCGCCGGGCTCGGTGATGCAGATCGCGGGCTTGTCACCTGCGAGCACGTAATCGGCGCACAGCTTCTTCTGAGTGTCGGTGCCGTATTCCATCACCGCTGCGACGCCGCCCATATTGGCCTCTACCACGATACGGCCGGTCAGGGCGCAGGCGCTCGACGCGCTCTCGATCACCTTAACGACGTCATGGTAGGAGGCGCCAAGGCCGCCATAGGCCGTCGGCAGGGTCATGCCCATGATCCGTGCGTCGGTCAGATCCCGGATGTTGTCCCAGCAGTAGGTGCGCTCGCGATCCCATTTCGGCGCGCGCTGCGCGAGGGTTGGCTTCAACGCCTCCGCCGCGGCTATGGCTTGGCGAATGACCTCGTGTGCTGGCATGGCTCCCCTCCTCGCGTTTTCGTGAAACCTAGCTCGGGAATGCATAATTCAAAATCAAGGCCCAAATGCAGAAAAATGCCCAGAAAATACACCTATAGCGCTATCAGGGCCTCGGGATCTATGCCCCGTTTGCGGGCACCTTCCTTTACGGCGTCTTGCAGTCTGGGGCTGCGCTGCAGCAGCCGCCGGAACCGTTCCTGATCGAGAATCAGAAGCGTCGAGGGAGAGATCGCGCGCACATCTGCCCGCCGCCGCTTTTGCATCAGAACCGACATCTGTCCGAACATCTCGCCCCGGCCGAGCAGCCAGCTCTGGCCGGAGATTTCCAGTTCCACCGCGCCCGACGCGATGAAGTAGACGCGCCGCGCCGGGCTCTCGCGGCTGAGGATCAACTCGCCCGCATTGGCATAGCGGGCGGTCAGCACGGCGCAAAGGCTGTTGAGCTGCGGCTCGTCGAGATCCGAGAACAGCGGAAACTGGCGGACGAGTTCTGTCCGCTGGATGGCGATGTCCAGATGCGGGCGTTCCTCGGCGTCGGCCCGGCGGGCGGCAATGTCCTGCATCAGCGCCGTGAACAGCTCCGAGCCGATCAGCCCATCGTCGCGCATGGCGGCGTATTCCCGCCGCTCCAGGCGCAGGGCGGTGCGCCGGATGAAGCTGCGCTCCAGCTCCTCGGCGTAGCCGGGGAACTGCAGGCGCAGCCCTTCCAGCGCGGTACCGACCATCTCGGTGCGCAGCTCCAGCAGTTCTTTCAACAGATCGGCCACGCGGCGCCCGTGAATCCGGCGGATGCGGCTGTCGATGAACCCGTCGAGATCCCGCAGGATCAGCCGTTGCGACAGCAGGATCTCGAACCGGTCCGCCGTCAGGCGCGCCAGCAGCCCCGACAGGCCGAGCCGATTGTTGAGCATCACCGCCGCGCGAAACCCCCACCCGTAGGCCACGCTTTCCCGGGCGGCCCGGCGATAGCCGATCCGGCCTCTGGCGCGGGTCGCTTCGATAAGGCGATCGGCATCGCTGAGCAGCGGTTCGGCGAGGCTTGCCGAGATCGCCCTATCCTTCACCCGCGTCAGGATGGTGTCGCGCTCCGCCCCGGCCAGGGCGATCAGGCCGAGCGTGATCCGGTCGCGGTCCAGGATTTCGGAGGCGTCTTCGGCCATGGTCACCACGGAATCCAGTCGCTCGCCGAAGCGCTTCGCTTCGGAGCGGACGATCTGAGGCGTCAGCTGATAGTTCTCGGTCGTGTCCGCCACCGCTTCGCGCACCGATTGCAGGGAGACGGCCACGACCTGACGCGACAGCGCCTCGTCAATCGGCGACAGCCGGTCGAGCCCCAGCCAGCCGATCACCGAGCGCAGCGTGGTGCCCTGAACCAGCAGGGTGAACAGGGTGAAGCCGGTGGCAAGAATGCCGACAAGGCGCTGCACCTCCGGCGCCACGAACGGGTTCTCGGTGACGGCGAGCGCAAGCGCCAGCGTAACGGCGCCGCGCAGGCCGCCCCAGAGGATGGCCACGCGATAGGGCCGCTCGACCCGGGGCGACAGATTTGCCGCCGAGATAAGCGGCACCAGCCCGAAGAGGATCAGGGCGCGCGCCGCGACGGCGGCGGCGATCACCACGCCGATCAGCGCCAGATCGGACCACTGGAACTCTTCCAACAGTCGGGGGATCAGAAGCGCGGCCAGAATGAAGATCAGCGCACCCGCCCAATGGGCCAGCAGATCCCATGTTTCCTGCAGTTTCGACCACGCCTGCGGCGGCAGGCGCAAAGGCCCGAGAAGGTTCAGCGTCAGGCCCGCCGCAACCACCGCGATCACGCCCGAGGCGCCCACCAGAAGATCCGCCCCGATATAGGCCAGATAGGGCAGCGCGACCGACAGCGAGATCTGAGCAAGCTCGAACCGGGCGAAGCGCGCCATCAGCCAGACGGCGGCCCGCGCGGCGAGCCATCCCGTCAGCGCCCCGCCTGCGATCAGCACCGGAAACTGCCCGATGGCACCGGTGAGCGTGGGATTGGGCGCGCCGATCATCACAAAGCCCATGAAGAGGCCGAACAGCGCGATTGCGGCCGCGTCGTTCAACAGGCTCTCTCCCTCGATGATCCGGGCCAGCCGCTGGGGCGCCGAGATCGACCGGAAGATACTGACAACAGCGGACGGGTCGGTGGTGGAGACGATGGCCCCGATCAGCAGGCAGGCGACAAGCGGAAGCGTGCTGGCGAAGGACAAGGCGTAGCCGACGACAAGCGTTGCGACCACGACGGCCACGACCGCCAGGGTGAGGATCGGCACCCAATCGTCGATCATCCGGCGCAGGTTCATGCCCAACGTTGCCTGAAACAGCAGCGTGGGCAGGAACACGTACAGAAACATGTCGGACCGGATCGGAAGGTCCAGGATCGCCTCCGCTGCCGGGTTCAGCGCATCCGTAACCTCCGTGCGGAGCAGAAAGCCCGCCGCCACCCCGATGAGGATGCCGACAAGCGCAAGGATGACGCTGTAGGGCAGCCGGAGGCGTGCGGACAGCGGCTCCGCCGCGCCGATGACGGCGAAGAGCGATGCAATGACGGCAACGACGAGCACGAGGTCCATGCCGTCGGGCATACCGGGAAGTGCCGTGGCAGGGAACCTTGCCGGTGCAGGGGTTTAGCTGCCCGCGCGGGTCACGAGCGCCTCGACGGACGGGCCCAGCCCGTCGACGATGATCTCAACGCCGCGGGCGCTGGGATGAATGCCGTCGGATTGCATCAGGTCAGAGAGCGGCGCGCCGCCATCGCGCGCCTCTTCCAGCGGCGTCAGAAAGTTGGGTTCGAGCAGCGCCCCATAGGCCTCTGCCAGCGACGGGTAGATCGCCTCGAACGCGTCGCGGTACTCCGGGCCGTAATTGCCCGGCGCGCCGATCCCGACGAGCAGCACATCCACGCCGGCCTCCTGGGCTGTTTTGAGAATACCGTCGAGATTGGCGCGGCTGACGGCCGGGTCGATGCCGCGCAGCACGTCGTTTCCGCCAAGCGCCACGATCATCGCGTCGATCTCGTCGGTCAGCGTCCAGGCCACGCGGCTGAGGCCGCCGGCCGTGGTATCCCCGGATACGCCTGCATTCACCAGGCGCACGTCGTTGCCGCGGCCCTTCAGCCAGGCCTCCAGGACCGGCACAAACCCCTCCTCCTGGGGCAGGCCGAACCCCTGGGTCAGGCTGTCGCCCAGGGCCGCGATCACCACCTCGGCCTGCGCCGTGCCGGCGGCAACAGCCAACGCGCCCGCCAGCGCCGCCTTGCGCAGCGCGTTCCGCGCGCCATATGCCCTGCAACGCAAGCCAGAGAGGGCCCCCGCCATGGCCGAGCCGATCCTGACTTTGACCGAAACGCGCCTGACCCTGCAGGGCAACGCCGGGCCGGTGGACATCCTGCGAGGGATCTCGCTGGAGATCTCGCGCGGAGAAACCGTGGGGTTGGTCGGGCCGAGCGGGTCTGGCAAGTCGTCTCTCCTTATGCTCATGGGCGGGTTGGAGCGCGCCACGGGCGGAACGGTGATCGCGCTCGGCCATGACCTGACGGCCATGAACGAGGACGCGCTGGCCTGCTTCCGCCGGGAGCATATGGGCGTGGTGTTCCAATCCTTCCACCTGATCCCGACCATGACAGCGCTGGAGAACGTGGCAACCCCCCTGGAGCTGGCCGGCCATGCCGATGCGTTCGAACGGGCGGAGGCCGAGCTTGCCGCCGTGGGGCTGGCGGAGCGCGCGCATCATTATCCCGCGCAGATGTCGGGGGGCGAGCAGCAGCGGGTTGCCCTGGCCCGCGCGGCAGCGCCCCGGCCCGCGATCCTGCTGGCCGATGAACCGACGGGCAATCTCGATGGCGCGACGGGGCAGGCGATCATGGATCTGCTCTTTGGATTGCGCGACCGCCACGGCGCGACACTGGTTCTGGTGACGCACGCCCCGGAGCTGGCCGCGCGATGCGACCGCACGCTGCGTCTGGCCGATGGCCAGCTGGAGGCCGACGAACTGCGCCGGAGCGCTGCGGAATGACGCCCGTCGCCTTGCGCCTTGCCCGGCGCGAGTTGCGCGGCGGCCTGCGCGGCTTCTGGGTGTTCCTGACGTGCCTTGCTCTCGGCGTTGCCGCCATCGCCGCTGTCGGCTCGGTGCGCGAAAGCATCGCGCGCGGGCTGGAGCGGGAGGGTGCGGTTCTGCTCGGCGGCGACGCCGAGGCGTCCTTCACCTATCGCTTTGCCTCGGACGAGGAGCGCGCGTGGCTGGGCAGCATCGCCACCGATGTGTCCGAGGTGGTCGACTTTCGCTCGATGATCGTCGTCGAGCGCGACGAGACGGAACGGGGCCTGACCCAGGTGAAGGCCGTCGATGGGGTGTATCCCGTCTACGGCGCCGTCACGCTCGACCCGGAGATGGCGCTGGCCGACGCGCTCGGTGACCGCGACGGGGTGCCCGGTGCCGTCCTGGCCCCGGCCCTTGCCGACCGCCTCGCCCTGCGGCCAGGGGACACTTTCCGCCTCGGCACGCAGGAGTTTCGCCTCTCGGCCCTGCTCATGACGGAGCCGGACGATGCGGGCGACGGGTTCGGCCTTGGCCCGCGCACCATCGTGCGGACGGAGGCGCTGGCCAACTCCTCGCTGATCGAGCCGGGGACGCTCTTTGAAACGCGGTACCGTTTGGCGCTGCCGCCCGGCTCTGATCTGGCGGCGCTGGAGGCCGAGGCCATGGCACAGTTCCGCGATACCGGCCTGCGCTGGCGCGACAGTCGCAACGGCGCGCCCGGGGTCTCGCAATTCGTGGACAGGCTGGGGGCCTTTCTCGTCCTTGTGGGGCTGGCGGGCCTTGCCGTGGGTGGCGTCGGCGTCTCGGCCGCCGTACGCGCCTATCTCGACGGCAAGACGGAAGTGATCGCGACACTGAAGACGCTGGGCGCGGAATCGCGCACGATCTTCGCCGCCTATTTCGCGCAGATCGGCGCCCTGGCGGTGCTCGGAATTGCGGCGGGCCTCGTGATCGGGGCACTTGCGCCGGTCCTCGCCGGGCCGCTGATCGAGGCGCGTCTGCCTGTACCGGCCGCGATCGCGATCTACCCCGGCCCGCTTCTGGAGGCCGCGCTCTACGGCGTGCTGACGGCGCTGGTCTTCACGCTGTGGCCGTTGGCCCGCACCGAGCAGGTGCGCGCGGCGACGCTCTTTCGGGATGCCGCGGGGGGCGAGCGCGCCCTGCCGCGCCCGATCTATCTGGTGGCGACAGCAGCGCTCTTTGCGGCGCTTGTCGGCGCGGCGGCGTGGTTTTCGGGAACGACGCAGCTCGCCCTGATGACGGCGGGCGGGATCGCTGGCTCGCTTCTGCTGCTGGCTCTGGCGGCCCGGGGGATCGGCCTTCTGTGCCGCCGCCTGGCGCGTGCGCGTGTCGTCCGCGGGCGCACCTCGCTGCGGCTGGCGCTCGGGGCTGTGGGCGGCCCCGGCGGCGCGACGGCGTCGGTGGTGATGTCCCTCGGGCTGGGGCTGACGGTGCTGGCCGCCGTGGGTCAGATCGACGCCAATCTGCGGGCGGCCATCGCCCGCGACCTGCCCCAGGTGGCCCCGTCGTACTTCTTCGTCGACATTCAGCCCGATCAGATCGAGGGTTTCCTCGACCGGGTGGAGGGCGACGCCCAGGTATCGCGCGTGGACACCGCGCCGATGCTCCGCGGCGTGATCACGCAGATCAACGGGCAGCCGGCGCGCGAAGTGGCCGGGGAGCATTGGGTGCTCGACGGGGATCGCGGCGTGACCTATTCCGACCAGCCCGATGCCCGCACGACGATCACCGAAGGCGCCTGGTGGCCGGCGGCCTATTCCGGCGCGCCGCAGGTGAGCTTTGCCGCCGAGGAAGCGGAGGAGATGGGCCTGCGCATCGGCGACGATCTGACGGTCAACATCCTGGGCCGCGACATCGAGGCGGAGGTGACGAGCTTCCGCGAGGTGGACTTCTCGACCGCCGGGATCGGCTTCATCCTGACGATGAACCCGGCGGCGCTTCAGGGCGCGCCGCATACCTTCATCTCCACCGTCTATGCCGAGGAGGCGGCGGAGGTGCAGATCCTGCGCGATGTCGCCTCGGCTTACCCAAATGTGACGGCGATCCGTGTGCGCGACGCGATCGACAGGGTGTCGGACGTGCTGGCGGGCATCGCGGCGGCGATCACCTATGGCGCGGCGGCGACGCTCGTCACCGGCATCGTCGTTCTGATCGGTGCGGCGGCCGCGGGCGAGCGGGCGCGCGTGTTCGAAGCCGCCGTGCTGAAGACGGTGGGCGCCCTGCGCGGTCAGGTGCTGGCCTACCTTGCCATCCGGTCCGCGCTGCTGGGGCTTGCGGCGGGGGCGGTGGCGATCTTTGCCGGGGGCGTGGGCGGTTGGGCCGTCACGACCTTCATCATGGAGACGTCCTGGGCGTTCGAGCCCGTATCGGCGCTCACCATCGTCTGTGCCGGGGTGCTCGCCACCTTGTTGGCCGGGCTTGCCTTCGCGTGGCGCCCGCTGGCGGCGCGGCCGGCGCGCGTGCTGCGCGCGCGGGAGTGATCCTCGGGAGCGGCCGCCGGAGAGGAACCGTCGGGCGTGATGGCGTGCGTGCACGCCGCCGCCGCCGTGCGTCGGCAATACACGTTGCCCTCCGCGATGCTTCGCCTGTAGCGACGCGGCGGAGGGATCCGTCATGCAAGGCCAAGCCAAATCGAACCTTACCGGCGCGCTGATCGCCCTGCTCGCGTTCGCGCTGTTTTCGGGCCACGACGCGGTGGTCAAGTATCTGGGCGGAACCTACGCCCCGTTTCAGATCGTGTTCTTCTCGGTTCTTCTGAGCTTCCCTTTGGCCACGCTGATGCTGATGGGCGACAGCACCGACGGCACGCTGCGCCCCCGCCATCCGTGGTGGACGGCGCTGCGGACCGTGGCGGCGATGATTACCGGCGTCTGTGCCTTCACGGCCTTCGCGACGCTGCCGCTGGCGCAGGTCTATGCGATTCTCTTTGCGACGCCCTTGCTGATCACGGTGCTGGCGATCCCGGTTCTGGGCGAGGTCGTGCGCCTGCGCCGGTGGATTGCGGTGATCGTCGGGCTCTGCGGCGTGCTGATCGTCGTCCGGCCCGGAATGGCCCCGATGACACTCGGGCACCTTGCGGCGCTCTGCGCCGCCGTCGGCGCAGCCATCGCGGCGATTGTCGTGCGCAAGATCGGGCAGGACGAGCGCCCCATCGTGCTGATGCTCTATCCGATGCTCGCCAACGTTCTGATGATGGGCGCGGCGCTGCCCTTCGTCTACCAGCCGATGCCGGGCCTGGATCTGGGCGCGCAGGCCCTGATCGCCCTGCTCGCGTTCTCGGCGAGCCTTCTGATGATCCTGGCCTATACCCGTGGCGAGGCCGTCGTCGTTGCGCCGATGCAGTATTCGCAGATCGTCTGGGCGGCGCTCTACGGGGCGCTGTTTTTCGGCGAGCGCATCGACTGGCAGACCGCGGGCGGCGCGGCGATCGTGATCGCCTCCGGTCTCTATATCCTCTTGAGGGAGGGGCGGGCCCAGTCTTCGGCCAATCGGCCCGTCTTGCGCACCCGGTCGCGCCCGGAAACGGGCACCTATCTGCGGATCGGTCCGCTGGTCCGGCGTGCCGAAGCCCGCCAGGCCGCACAGGACGCACAGGACGCACAGATGCGGCAGCGCGGGCAGACAAGGCCGGGCGGTCAGGCGGAACTGGGCGGGCAGGCGGGGCCCGGCGAGAAAGCAGAGTAGGCCGGACCCTCCGGCGCATCACCCGATCGCGTGCTCGGCAGTGCTGGAACCGGTGCGGGGACGGCGGCCGGTGCTGGGGCGGATCTCAGCGGTCCGGCACAAACGGAAGACGGGTCACACTGACGGGATCGACCATCAGCGCAAGGCCCTCGGGCAGGCCCGGACGCGCCCGGGGGGGCTGCGTGGCGCGCTGCGGCAGCACGTCGACGCTGCCCGGCGGCAGCGCACGGGCAAAGGCGGCGGGGTCGGTGGTGGCATCTGCGGTTCCGTCCGCCGCGGGGGGCAGTGCGAGGCGCGCGGCGACCGCCAGCGCAATGGCAAGCGGGATGGCGATGCGATGGCCCATCAGGCGGGTGAGGGAGGGCAGGCTGCCCCTGTGATCGACGATTTGCAACGGCGCGCTCCTTCTGAACGTGGCACGCGCCGTCTTTAGGTCCGATCCGTTTACGTCCGCCTAACCGCGAAGGGGCGGCCTAGCTCCCGGCCTCTGTATCCGTCTCGGGCGCTGCGCCGAAGGCCGGCAGCAACTCGTTTACTGGCATGTTGAGCAGCCGCGCCGGGTGATACTGGCAGATGACGCGGTTCCACTCCGGGTCGTTGGTGAAGCCCTGACATTCGAAGCTGCCGCCGCCCAGGCGCGGTGCGGCGCCTTCGTTCAACAGCCCCAGAAGAATCAGAACAAGCACCCCGAGTACGATGGGCTTCGCAAGGTATCCCGCAATGTCGAACAAGGCCCCCATGGCACCGATCTCCAACTCATGACCATATCCCCGACGCGAAAATGCCATGATTGGTTGGGGTTAAGTCAAGAAGATGGCGGGATCGGACCCGCACCGGAAACGGTGCCCGGCCAACCCTATCATTGTGTCGGATCGCGCGCCGGTCGCACACGGGGTTCCCCCCGCCGCGCGCCTCGGGTAATCCCCCGCGCGACGCGATGCCCCTTGTTGCCGCGCGCGCATGGAGCACCAACGGAGCTGAAGACCCATGAAGTTCACCTTGAGCTGGTTGAAAGACCATCTGGAGACGCAAGCGACGCTCGACGAGATCCTCGAGACGCTCACCGATCTCGGACTGGAAGTGGAAGGGGTGACAAACCCGGCCGCCCGGCTCGCGGCGTTCACGCTCGGCTACGTGAAGGCGGCCGGGCAGCATCCCGACGCCGACCGCCTGCGCGTGTGCCAGGTCGCCACGGACGAGGGCGACAAGCAGATTATCTGCGGTGCCCCGAACGCCCGCGCGGGCATCACCGTGGTGGTCGCCAAGCCGGGGATGTACGTCCCCGGCATCGACACGACCATCGGCGTCGGAAAGATCCGGGGCGTGGAAAGCTACGGCATGATGGCGTCGGAACGCGAGCTGGAACTGTCGGACGAACATGACGGCATCATCGAACTGCCGTCGGGCGAGGTGGGGCAGAGGTTCATCGACTGGCTGGCCGAGCACGATCCCGCCAAGGTCGACCCGGTGATCGAGATCGCGATCACGCCGAACCGTGCCGATGCTCTTGGGGTGCGCGGCATTGCTCGGGATCTCGCGGCGCGCGGCCTCGGCACGATGAAGCCACGGGATGCCGATTCGGTTCCGGGCACGTTCCCCTGTCCGATCGGTGTGACGATCGACGAAGACACGCTGGACCAGGCGCCCGTCTTCTACGGCCGGGTGATCCGCGGTGTCACGAACGGGCCATCGCCGCAATGGCTGCAGGATGCCCTGCGCGCCATCGGTCTGCGGCCGATTTCGGCGCTCGTGGATGTGACCAACTTCTTCACCTTCGACCGCAACCGCCCGCTGCACGTCTTCGATGCGGATAAGGTGCAGGGCGATCTGCGGCTTTACCGGGCCGAGGGCGGCGAAACGATCGTCGGCCTCGACGAGAAGCCCTACACCTTCGATGCCGGAATGACGGTGATCGCCGATGCCAACGGGCCGGAGAGTATCGCCGGGGTGATGGGCGGGCTCGACACGGGCTGTACCGAGGACACCGGGAACGTCTTTCTCGAGGCGGCGTATTTCGATCCGGTGCGCACCGCGCACACGGGCCGCGCGCTCAAGATCAACTCCGACGCGCGGTATCGGTTCGAGCGCGGTGTCGATCCGGAGTGGACGCCGGTCGGCCTGGAACATGCTACGCGGATGATCCTGGATCTGTGCGGTGGCGACGCGTCGGAGGTGGTGGTGGCCGGGGCGATCCCCGATCATGCGCGCGCCTACCGGTTCGACCCGGGACGGGTCGAGCGGCTCGTCGGCATGGCGATCCCGGAGGCGGAGCAACGCGCGTCGCTCGAAGCGCTCGGCTTCCGTCTGGAGGGCGAGCTGGCACATGTGCCGTCCTGGCGGCCCGATGTGCAGGGCGAGGCGGATATCGTCGAGGAGGTCGCGCGCATCGCATCTCTCACGAAGCTGGAAGGCGTGCCGATGCGCCGGCCGCAGCCCGGTGTGCCCAAGCCGGTGCTAACGCGTATGCAGCAGCGCGAGGCCGCGGCCCGGCGGGCCTGTGCCGGGCTCGGCATGAACGAGTGCGTGACCTATTCGTTCATCGACCAGGCGGCGGCGGCCCTGTTCGACGGGGGCACCGATGCCACACGGCTGGAGAACCCGATCTCATCGGAGATGAGCCATATGCGCCCGGCCCTGCTGCCGGGGCTGCTGCAGGCGGTTGCGCGCAATCAGGCGCGGGGCTTCGGCGATCTCTCGTTGTTCGAGGTGGGCGCGGCGTTCCATGGCGGCGAGCCGGAGGAGCAGCACATCCTCGTGACCGGGCTCCGCGTGGGCCACACCGGGCCGAAGGACGTGCACGGCGCCCGCCGGGCTGTCGACCTTTACGACGCGAAAGCCGATGCCGACGCCGTGCTCGCGGCCATTGGGGCACCGCCCAAGGCGCAGGTGCGTCGCGGTGCGCGCGAATGGTGGCATCCGGGGCGGCACGGCATGATCTCTCTCGGTCCGAAGACGCTGCTCGGCATCTATGGCGAGGTGCATCCGCGCGTCCTCGCGGCGCTCGACGTCAAGGGACCGGCCGTCGGCTTCACGATCTGGCTCGATGCCGTGCCGTTCCCCAAGGCCAAGGGCCCGTCGCGCGGGGCGCTCGACATCGCCGACCTGCAGGCGGTGGAACGCGACTTTGCCTTTGTGCTCGACGCGGACGTGGCCGCGCTGGATGTCGTCAACGCCGCGCAAGGGGCCGATAAGGCCCTCATCGACGAGGTGCGTGTGTTCGACGAGTTCGTCGGGGGCGCGGTGGGCGAGGGCAAGAAGAGCCTCGCGATCACCGTTCGGCTGCAGCCCCGGGACAAGACCCTCACCGACGAGGAGATCGACAAGGTCGGGCAGGCCGTCGTCGCCAAGGTCGGCAAGGCGACCGGCGGGGTTCTGCGCGCCTAAGTCCGCGTGGGCTTTCACAATTCCGTAACCGGCGGTAGGGTGCTCGTGCTCAATCGCTTTTCTGCTCTGCAATCCACCTGAGAAAGGACCCGACATGGATCGTCGCCAGCTTCTGAAACTCGCCGCCGCCACCGGCGCTTTGGGGACGCTCGCCGCTTGCGGCGCCAGCTCCGGACCCGGCGACATCGTCGACATCGCATCGTCCAACCCGAACTTCTCGACGCTTGTTGCGGCCCTGAGCGCGGCCGATCTCGTCGGGACGCTGCAGGGCCCCGGGCCGTTCACGGTGTTCGCGCCGACGAACGCCGCCTTCGATGCGCTGCCGGCCGGCACGGTCGAGAACCTGCTGCTGCCGGAAAACAAGGCGGCGCTTCAGGATGTGCTGCTCTACCATGTGGTTCCGGGTGCGGTGACCTCGGATCAGATCATCGGGCGCAGCTTCTCGGTGGATTCAGCGCAAGGCAGCCCGCTGCGGATCAATGGACAGGTCGGCAAGCTCGGCGGGGTCCGCGTGAACGATGCCAATGTCACGACGCCGGATATCATCGCCGACAACGGCGTGATCCACGTGATCGACCGCGTGCTTCTGCCCTGATCGCTAGGCTGTGCCCGCCTCAGCGCGGGCGCAGCCCTTCAGGCCGCTGCCCCGTCGCGCCACCGCGTACGTGAAGCTCAGGCCGACGCCTTGTCCCGTGTCAGCCGTGCCACTAGCGCCCGGACACCGGGTGCGGCCAGGATTACGGTGGGAAACGCCACCGACCATCCAAACACCCAGTTCTCCATCCACATGGCGAACACACCGTCGATGAGGCCCAGGGCCTTCACCGTCGCCACGCCCGTCACGATGAACGACATCACGCCCGACAGGATCAGGCTGAAGGCGACGTGAGAAAAGCGTGCTGGGATCATCTCGGCAGTCCTTGTGAGCGGCGGAAGACAACGACGGGGTCGACCGCCGAAGACATCGGCGCATCGCACGCGTCGGGCAACATGCGCCTGCGCGCAGCCGACTCTGCAGAACCGCTCAGGTGAGGTGCGCCGACGGGATCATCGGAAAGAACATGCCGCCCGACCACAGGCCGAACCATCGGGCGCCGTCAACCTCGTGATCCATCCCGGCATCGACGAGACGATAGAAGGTTTTTCGGTCGATCAGCGCCTCGAGGTTCGCCCGGACGCGCACATAGGGCGCCGGTTCGCCGGTTTCGGGATCGCGCTCCACACGGATGGGGGCGTCGGGCCCCGCCGTCACGCTGTCGCCGATCTGGGTGACAAAGGTCAGGGACTGGCCCTCCCCCACCCCTTCGATCTCGGCGTCGACGGCAACGAAGGGCGCGTCCTCGACGCGAATGCCGACCTTCTCGACCGGGGTCACAAGATAGTAATCTGCCCCTTCTTTGCGCAGGATCGACGAGAAAAGCTTCACCAGCCCGGGGCGCGCGATGGGTGTGCCTTCATAGAACCATCTGCCATCGCGGCGAATTTCCATGTCCAGGTCGCCGCAGAACGGCGGGTTCCACAGATGAACCGGGGGAAGCCCCTTGCCTTGGGTGGCCTGACGGGCTGCGGCGGCGATGCCTTCGGAGTTGGTTTTCACGCTGATTTGCGCCTCTGGGTTTTTGCTATTTCACTCCGATGCGATACGTTCTGGCAACAACGCAATTGTGCCGGAGCCCCCACCCATGTCCGACCCTGACGCCCTCGTCGCCGAAATCGAAGCGCTTGGCGCGAAGCTCGGAGAGGCGAAGGCCTCCATCACGAAGCGGTTCATCGGTCAGGAGCGCGTGGTGGATCTGGTGTTGTCGTCGCTTCTGTGCGGCGGGCACGGGCTGCTGATCGGTCTGCCGGGCCTCGGCAAGACCCGCCTCGTGGACACGCTCGGCACGGTGATGGGGCTGAACACCAACCGCATCCAGTTCACGCCGGATCTGATGCCCGCCGATATCCTCGGCTCCGAAGTGCTGGAGACGGGCGACGACGGCAAGCGCCACTTCCGCTTCATCGAGGGCCCGATCTTCTGTCAGCTTCTCATGGCCGACGAGATCAACCGCGCCTCGCCGCGGACCCAGTCGGCGCTGCTGCAGGCGATGCAGGAAAAGGAAGTGACCATCGCCGGCGACCACAAGCCGCTCGGGGTTCCGTTTCACGTGCTGGCCACGCAGAACCCGATCGAACAGGAGGGGACGTACCCGCTGCCCGAGGCGCAGCTCGACCGGTTCGTGGTGCAGATCAACGTGCAATACCCCGACAGGGCGACCGAGAAGGACATCCTGCTGGCCACCACCGGCGTGACGGAGGAGGAGGCGCATGCGGTCTTCACCCCGGAGGAGCTGATCGCGGCGCAGACGGTGCTGCGCCGGATGCCGGTCGGCGACAAGATCGTCGATCTGATCCTCGATCTCGTGCGCGCCTGCCGGCCGGAGGAGCCCGGCGCCTCCGAGGAAGTGGCGCGCAACGTCAGCTGGGGCCCCGGGCCGCGGGCGGCACAGTCGCTGATGCTGACCGTGCGGGCCCAGGCCCTGCTGGACGGCCGGCTCGCGCCCTCGCCGCAGGACGTGCTCGACATGGCCGAGCCTGTGCTCCTGCACCGGATGGCCCTGACCTTCGCCGCCCGGGCCCGGGGCGAGAGCCTGGGCGATATCATCCACAGGGTGGCCGAGCGGGTCACCCATATCGAGGCGGCCGCGTGAGCCAAGCCGGAACCAATCACGCAGGGCCCCAACTGCGCACCCGAGCGGAGGGGCTGGCGGCGATCCTGCCGCCGCTGCTGGCCGAGGCGGAGCATCTCGCCTCGACGGTGATGCTCGGCTCCCACGGGCGTCGGCGCGCGGGCGTCGGCGACGAGTTCTGGCAGTACCGCCCGATGACGGTGAGCGACGAAGCGCGGATGATCGACTGGCGCCGCTCGGCCCGGTCGGATTCCCATTTCGTGCGCGAGAAGGAATGGCAGGCGGCGCAGAGCATCGTGATCTGGGTCGACGGATCGCGCTCCATGGCGTTCACCGGCGATAAGGACCGCCCCAGCAAGGGCGACCGGGCGCGCCTTCTTGCACTCGCGATGTCGGCCCTGCTGGTGCGGGGCGGCGAGCGTGTGGGCCTGTCCAATCTCGGCCAGCCGCCGCGCGGCGGCCCGGTCCAGCTCGTCCGCATGGCCGAAGCGCTGACCGGCGATCTCGGCGACGAAGATTACGGCATGCCGCAGACGCCGGGCCTGCCGCAGCATGCCCGCGCTTTGTTTCTGTCGGATTTCATGGGTGACATGGCCGCCGTGGAGGCCGCGCTCGCCAAGGCGGCCGACCGGGGCGTACGGGGCACGCTGATGCAGATCCTCGATCCCGTGGAGGAGAGCTTTCCCTTCGACGGGCGCACGATCTTCGAGAGTATGGGCGGCACGGTCCGCCATGAGACGCTGAAAGCGGGCGATCTGAAGGCGCGCTACCTGGAGCGTCTCGCCGAGCGGAAGGACAGGCTGGAGCATCTGTCGCGCATGTCGGGCTGGCTCTATACGTGCCATCACACGGGCGAAAGCGCGCAATCCGCGCTCCTGTGGCTTTATGCGGCGCTGGAGAGGTCGCGCTGATGTGGACCGTCGGTGCCCTCGGTTTCACCACGCCGCTGCTATTGCTCGGCCTGATCGCGCTGCCGATCCTCTGGATCATCCTGCGCGCGGTGCCGCCGGCGCCGATCCGGCGCCGGTTCCCCGGGGTGGCCCTGCTGCTCGGCCTGACCGACGACGAAACCCAGACAGACAGGACCCCGTGGTGGTTGCTGCTCCTGCGAATGCTGGCGGCCGCGGCAATAATCATCGCTTTCGCGGGTCCGGTGCTGAACCCGCAGACGGAGCGCAGCGGGTCCGGCCCGGTTCTGCTGCTGGTCGATGCGACATGGGCCGACGCCCGGGACTGGCCGCGCCGGCTCGACCGGATCGAGGGGCTGCTCGACGATGCCACCCGCGCCTCCCGCCCGGTGGCGCTGGTGGCCACGACCGACCTGCCCCCGGACGACCTGCCGTTCCAGACGCCGGACGCATGGTCGACCCGGCTGGCGGGCTTCGCCCCGTCGCCCTGGACGCCGGACCCCGCGCGTCTCACGGAATGGGCCTCCGCCCAGGATGGCGCGTTCGAGACATGGTGGCTGTCGGACGGGCTGGACAGGGACGGCCGCGGCGATGCGCTGGAGGCGCTGGAATTGCGCGGCGCGGTCACGGTGTTCGAAAGCCCGCGGCCGCTCTATGGCCTGCGCCCCGCCGCCTTTGTCGATGGGCTTGTCGAGGTGACGGCGCTGCGCGCCCGCGCCGACGGGCCCGGCGCTGCGTCGGTGGTGGCCATGGGCCTCGACCCGACGGGGACGGAGCGTCAGCTTGCCACCGCGGAGGTGGCGTTCCTCGCCGGTGAACGTGAGGCGATGACAGAGCTGTCCCTGCCCCCCGAACTGCGCAACCGCATCACCCGCTTCGAGATTTCCGGCGCGCGGTCGGCCGGGGCCGTCACGCTGACCGACGACAGCCTGCGCCGGCGCGAGGTGGCGCTGATCTCGGGCCGGGACGACCGCGAGGGCCTCGAGCTACTGTCGCAGACCCACTATCTGGAGCAGGCGCTGGCGCCGACCGCCGATCTGATCGACGGGGCGCTCGCCGACATCCTGCTGGCCAACCCGGATGCCATTCTGCTGGCCGACGTGGCGACCGTCTCTCCGTCGGAGGAAGAGGCACTGCTCGAATGGGTCGAAGCGGGCGGCCTGCTGGTTCGCTTCGCGGGGCCGCGGCTGGCCTCGTCCGATGTCAGCCGCCAGCAACTCGATCCGCTAATGCCGGTGCGGCTGCGCGAAGGCGGGCGGTCTGTCGGGGGGGCGATGAGCTGGGGCGAGCCCAAGGCGCTGGCCCCGTTCGAGGACAACTCGCCGTTCTTCGGCCTCGACGTTCCCGAGGACGTAACGGTGCAGGCGCAGGTGATGGCCCAGCCCGACCCCGATCTCGCGGAGCGCGCCATCGCCGCGCTGGCCGACGGGACCCCGCTGGTGACCCGCCGCGGCATCGGCGATGGGCAGGTCATCCTCTTCCACGTGACGGCGAATGCCGAATGGTCGACGCTGCCCCTGTCCGGGCTCTTCGTCCAGATGCTCGAACGCCTGGCCATCTCCACCCGTCCGGCGGTTCCGGACGCCGACGATCTCGCCGGGACGGTGTGGACGCCGAACGCCGTGCTCGATGCCTTCGGCCGTGTGCAGGACGCGGGGACGCGCCCCGGCGTCGCGGGCGAACGCCTTGCGGAAGGGCACCTCGGCCCCGACATGTTACCCGGGCTCTATGAAGGTGACGACAGGAGCATTGCCGTGAACGTTCTTGGCCGAGAGGCAACCCTGGCGCCAACCGTCTGGCCCGGCCGGATCCCGGTGGAGGGGCTGGATGTCGCGCGCGAGACGATCCTGAAAGGGTTCGTGCTGGCCGCGGCGCTGGTGCTGCTCGCGGCCGATATCCTGGCGTCGCTGTTCCTGTCGGGCCGCCTGCGCGGCGGCCGGGCGGCCGGCGCGGTGTCGCTGATCGTCGGCGTCTTGCTGCTTCCGATGGCGCAGCCGGCCCTGGCGCAGGACGCCACGCGCGGCTCGCCGGGCGAGGACCGGCTGGCGCTGGAGGCGACGACGGAGGTCGTGCTGGCCCATATCGTGACCGGGGACCCCCGCGTCGACGTCAACGCGCTGGCAGGGCTGCGCGGCCTGTCCGACACGCTCTACCGGCGCACCTCGATCGAGCCGGAGGCGCCGCTCAGCGTCGATCTGGAGATCGACGAGCTGGCGTTCTTTCCGTTCCTCTACTGGCCGATCTCGGTCGACCAGCCGATCCCGTCGGACGAGGCCTACGCCAAGCTGAACACCTATCTGCGGACCGGCGGCATGATCCTGTTCGACACCCGCGACGCCGATATCGGCGGGTTCGGGGCGCAGACGCCGGAGGGCCGCAAGCTGCAACAGCTTGCCCGCCCGCTCGACATTCCGCCGTTGGAGCCGATCCCGTCCGACCATGTGCTGACGCGGACATTCTACCTGCTGCAGGATTTTCCGGGGCGCCATGCGTCGCGCGACGTGTGGGTCGAGGCGGCCCCGCCGGACGCGCAGCAGGTGGAGGGGATGCCGTTCCGCGACCTGAACGACAACGTCACGCCCGTTGTCATCGGCGGCAACGATTGGGCGATCGCCTGGGCGACCGACACGTCCGGTCAGGCGCTCTACCCCGTCGGGCGCGGCTATGCCGGAGAGCGGCAGCGCGAGATCGCGTTCCGCTTCGGGGTGAACCTGATCATGCATGTCCTGACCGGCAATTATAAGTCCGACCAAGTGCACGTACCGGCGCTACTCGAACGATTGGGGCAGTAATGGGCACCTCCGGCACGATTCTCTTCGACCCGCTCCTGCCTTGGGTCGCCGTCTACCTGCTGACCGCGTTTGCCGCGCTGGCGGTCGCGTTCGCGCTCTGGCGCGGGCTGCGCGGCTGGTGGTTGCGCGGGCTTGGCGCGCTGGCGCTTCTGATTGCCGTGGCGAACCCGTCCTACCAGCAGGAGGACCGCGCGCCGCTCTCGGACATCGTGCTGATGGTCGTCGACGAGAGTGCGAGCCAGGCGATCTCCAACCGGCCCGAGCAGGCCGCCGCCGCGGCAGAGCGGATCCGGGCCGAGGTCGCGGCGCTGCCGAACACCGAGTTGCGGGAAGTAACCGTGCGCACGGGCGAGGACAATGCCGGGACGCTCGCCGCCTCCGCCCTGGCCGAGCTGATGGCCGAGGAGCCGCGCGCGCGCATTGCCGGGGCTCTGATGATCACCGACGGGCAGATCCACGATATCGAGCGCATGCCGGATGTGCCGGCGCCCTTCCATGTGCTGCTCTCCGGCAACGAAGACGATTGGGACAGGCGCCTGATCGTGAAGAATGCGCCGGCTTTCGCCATCCTCGACGAGGAGGTCACCCTGACCCTGCGGGTGGAGGATCAGGGCCCCGTGCCGGAGGACGTCGCCGGCAGCGCCCGGCTATCCATCGCCGTCGATGGCGGCGAACCCAGCAGCTTTTCGGTGCCGATCGGCGAAGACCTTGAGCTGCCCGTCACGCTGCCCCATGGCGGTATGAACGTGATCCAGTTCGCCGTCGCCCCGACGGAGGGCGAGTTGACCGACCGCAACAACGAGGCGGTGATCCAGATCAACGGCGTGCGCGACAGGCTTCGGGTGCTTCTCGTCTCGGGCGAGCCCCATGCCGGCGAGCGGGTTTGGCGCAACCTGTTGAAATCCGATGCCTCGGTCGATCTGGTGCACTTCACCATCCTGCGCCCGCCGGAGAAGCAGGACGGCGTTCCCGTGACGGAGTTGTCGCTGATCGCGTTCCCGACCCGCGAGCTGTTTCTGGAGAAGATCGACGAGTTCGATCTCATCATCTTCGACCGTTACAAGCGCCGCGGGATCCTCCCGATGATCTATCTCGACAATGTGCGCCAATACGTCGAACGTGGCGGCGCGGTCCTGGTGGCCGCCGGGCCGGACTTCGCCTCCGCGGACTCGCTATACCGCTCTCCCCTGTCCGTTGTGATCCCGGCGTCGCCGACGGCGCGGGTCGTCGAGCAGCCGTTCCTTCCGGCGATCACGGATGTGGGCGTGAAACACCCCGTCACGACCGGGCTGGACGAGCTCGCCCCCCCGCCCCCGGACGGAGAGGACGGGCCGGGATGGGGGCGCTGGTTCCGGCTGATCGACGTGGTGCCGAAGTCGGGCCACACGGTGATGCAGGGCGAAGACGAGCGCCCGCTTCTGGTGCTCGACCGCGTCGGCGAAGGGCGCGTGGCGCTCATGGCCTCCGACCATGCGTGGCTGTGGTCGCGCGGCTACGAGGGCGGCGGACCGCAGTTGGAGCTGCTGCGCCGGCTTGCCCATTGGATGATGAAGGAGCCGGAGCTGGAAGAGGAGGCGCTGACAGCCACCGCGGCGGGCGGCGAGGTGACGATCACCCGGCGCACCCTTGGGGACGCGCCCGGCAGCGTGGACGTGGAAGGGCCGGACGGGTCCACCCTGACGGTCGAGCTGACCGAAGAGCAGCCGGGCCGGTTCGTCGGCCGGTTCGAGACGGACGAGACCGGGATCTTCCGCCTCGCGGAGGGGGACTTGTCCTCCATCGTCGGCGTCGGTCCGGCGGCGCCGCGCGAATATGAGAACACCATCGCCAGCGCCGAGGTGCTGGCGGCCTCGGTCGAGGCGCGCCGGGGCGGGGTGCAGCGCATCGAGGAAGGCGTGCCATCGCTGCGATCGGTGCGCGAAGGCCGGGTTGCGGCCGGTCGCGGCTGGCTCGGCATCACCCCGCGCGACGCGTATCTGACGGCCGATGTCACGGTCACACCGCTGGTGGCGCCGCTCCTGTTCCTGCTGGCGGCCATGGCCTTGACGGTGGGCGCGTGGCTGCGCGAGGGCCGAAGCTAGGATCGGGCGCCGCGCTGTCGCCTTGGCTGGAACCTGACCCGCCCAAGGGCTCGGCGCGGCGCATTTGCTCCGCCCTTCCAAACCGGTGCGGCGGGCTGTCCCTCCTGGCCGCACTGGCCCTGCCCGGTTCAAAGGGGATCAGAGGACCGCGTGCGCAGCGCGGCAGGAGCCCCGTGCCGTAAGGCCGCGCGCCATCAGGACCGCTTAACTCTCCGGGAGGGACAGCGGGAGACGCGCGCCGGACCAGCCGGTGACGTTTGTCGAGCTTTCGATGAAGAGCGGCCCGTCAGGCAGCGACACGCCGGAGAGCGAGCGGGTGAAGGGCTGTTCGTTCACATGGGGGTGCAGAAGCTCGCGGGTGCCGACGACGTCACCCCCCTCCGTCACGATCCGCCAGCCATCGGCGTAGTCGTCCCACCCGGTGTCTGCGTGGCGGAGCGTGACGCTGACCGTCCAGGTCGCGCCGTTGGCCCGCGCTTCCGCGCCGACGATCTCCGCCGGATCGGCCAGAGCCCAGCCAGGGGCCGTGGCCAGCAGCAGAATGGATGCAAGACGGTTCATGATCGCTCTCCCAAATGCCTGGCCGGACCATGCGATACGGAAGCCGCCCGACGGAAGCCACGATTGCGTTAAGGCGGCGCGCGAGCGCCCAACTGTATGAACCGGTCCGGCCCGAACCCGACGTGCGAACGGTGTCCACACTGGCGGCGCACCTTCACGCGGGGACGACAGGTGGGCGCCAGAGGTCCATCCCCCCGGCCACGACCCTCCTCCGGCGCCAATGCACTCGGAACGAAGCGTTAAGGTTCGGCGCGACAATCCGTGCGAAACGCGGCTTCTGGCCCCGCATGGCGCTGCCCCCGCGGCGATCTGCGCCCGGATTGCGGCCCAAGGGACGCGAACGGAAACGATATTTCGCAACATGGTAAATAATCCGGATCAGATCGGGGCAGTTGCGCCAAATTGCTGCCGCAACCAGCACGTAGCGTCCGCACGTGCTGTCACGATTAATGGAAGTCAAATGCCTGTCTCACCAAGTCGATCCATGGTTCTTGCCGCTGTCCTTGCTGGTGTCTTCGCCACGCTTCCGCTGGCCACCCCGGCGGATGAGCCGGGCCCGCTGACGCGTCTGGACACCGGGGACGACACGCGTGTCTGGGAGGCGGTCGGGCGCCTCAACCTAGGCGACACGGGGTTCTGCACCGGGGCGCTGATCTCGGAGCGGCTGGTGCTGACGGCGGCGCATTGCCTTTACGACAGCGAAACCGGCGCGCGGATCGCGCCGGATGAGATCGAGTTTCTCGCCGGGCTGCGCGGCGGCCGGGCGGAGGCCTATCGCGGCGTGCGCCGCGCCGTCACCCACCCCGAATACGAGTTCAGCTCCGATGTGGAACTGGATCGCGTCGCGGTCGATCTGGCCCTGCTGGAGCTTGACCGGCCGATCCGCACCGGACGGATCGAGGCGTTCCCCATTGCCTACGGCCCCATGGAGGGCGAACCCGTGGGCGTGGTGTCCTATGCCAAGGACCGCTCGGAGGCCCCGTCGCTCCAGAGGACATGCCATGTGCTGGAAGCGAAGCGCGGGGTTGCGATGCTGTCCTGCAGCGTCGATTTCGGCGCATCGGGCGCGCCCGTGTTCCGCTTCGGCAGCGACGGCCCCGTGATTGTCACGGTCGTGTCGGCGAAGGCCGATGCCGAGGGCGAGCGGGTCTCGCTCGCGAGCGGGTTCGGGGCGCGGTTCGCCGAGGTGAAAGCGGCGCTCGACACCGCACCGGCGGGGGCGTTCTGGCGCGACGGCCCGCTTGCGACGGAGCGGGATGGGACCACGGCGGAGACAGAGGCGCGCGAGACCGTCCTGCCCGGGACGCTGAACGGCGGCGACGTCAGACTGCGCCGCCTCGGCACGGGCAGCGACGCAGGGTCCTCGACGGCGAAGTTCGTGCGGCCCTAACGGACGAGGAGAGCGGCATGGCGAAGCTGGTTGCAGGACGGGTCTTGGCAGGGGCGCTGGGTATCGCGCTCGGCCTCGCCGCGCAGGCGAGCGTTGCCGACACGCCGCTGAAACGCATGACGCTCCGCCACGATCTGCTGGGGTTCGAGGCTGTGGGGCGGCTCGATATCGAGGAGGGCTTCTGCAGCGGGGCGCTCATCGCACCGGATCTCGTCCTGACGGCGGCGCATTGCCTGATCGATTCCCGAACGGGGGACCGCAAGGACCCACGCAAAGTGACGTTCCGCGCCGGGGTGCGCGATGGCGTGGCGATCGCGGAACGCAAGGGCGCCCGGGCCGTCGCGCATGCGGATTACGATCCGAAGGATAGCAACGGATTGCGGCAATTGGTGAGCGATATCGCGCTGCTGCAACTGGCCGATCCCATCCCCGCGGCCGAGGCCTCGCCCTTTGCGCTGGGCGCCACGCCCGGAACGGGCGGGGAAGTCACCGTTGTGTCCTATGCCCGCGAACGCCGCGCGGCCCCCTCCTGGCAGCGCCGTTGCGCGATTCTCCAGCACGGCCAGGGCGCCATGCAGATGACCTGCGATACCCATTTCGGCTCGTCCGGGGCGCCGGTGTTCGACACGCGCGGCGACACGCCCCGCATCGTCTCGGTCATCTCGCGCGGGCGCCGGGACGGCGACGTGTCCCGCGTCTGGGGGATGGAGGTCGAAGCGGCGGTGGATGAGCTGAAGGCCGCCCTACGGGCCGACCGGGGCGTCTGGCCGCCAAAGGCCGGTGCGACAGCGCGGCGATTGACGATCGGCAGCGGCAGCAACCGCACGAGCGAGGGCGGCGCGCGCTTCGTGCGCCCCTGAACCCTCGAGGCGCTGAACGTGCCTCCACCTCGACGCATGAACACAGCGTACCGGCCGCGAAAGCGTGCCGGGATCGGCCCGATCCGGCGGCCCTTGAAACTCGGCCGGGTGGTTTCCACATCACGTGTATCGGGGTGCCGCAGACCGGGCCCCGAGATGCATTGAGCGGTCCTTGTCCGACGCAGGAGGGGGCCGCAGGAACAGAAACCGTTATCGCTCAAGAGAGGATGACCATGCGTACCTACGACCTGACCCCCCTTTATCGTGCCACTGTCGGATTCGACCGCGTTGCGGATCTGATGGACAGAGTGCTGTCCGCCGACGTCGCACAGCCGACCTATCCACCCTACAACATCGAGAAAGTGGATGAGGACGCCTACCGGATTTCCATCGCCGTTGCAGGCTTCACCGACGCCGAACTGAGCGTCGAAGTGAAGGAAGGCGCGCTTCTCGTCAGCGCCCGCAAGGCCGACACCGACGAGGCGCGCACCTATCTGCATCGCGGCATCGCCACCCGCGCCTTCGAGCGCCGGTTCCACCTTGCCGACCATGTTCGCGTGACCGGCGCGACCCATATCGACGGCATGCTTCACATCGATCTCGTGCGGGAAGTGCCCGAGGCGCTGAAGCCGCGCCGGATCGAGATCGCGCGTGACGCCGGGACGCCCCAGCAACTCGCCGAGACGATCGACGCCTGAGGTCCCCCCGGTCCTGACCCAAGCAGGACCCAGACAGGGCGCGCATCCTACGGGATGCGCGCCTTTTTTTGTACTCGGCCCGCTCTGCGCAAGCGGGTACCGGCCCCGCTTGGAGCGCCGGATCGCGGCTGGCACGGCGGCCGCTGACGGTGCGTTAGAAATTGCTTTGGAGATCAGCGTTTTGCTTCGCCCGCCGACGCGATTTCCGATTCAGGTCGCGCCGTCCTTGCGATAGGGTCGCCCCATGCTGCGCTATCTGGCCATGCGGGGGATATCACTGGCGTTGTCGCTCGGGTTTGCGAGCGTCGTCATCTTCCTGACCATTCAGGGCGTGCCGGGCGACCCCGCGGCGTTCATGCTGGGCTTGAACGCAGAGCCGGAGACCGTGGCGGCGTTGCGGGCCGAGCTTGGGCTGGAGGGCAGCCTGGCGGAGCGGTACGTCGCCTGGGTGTCGGGCATGATGCGCGGCGATCTGGGCATGTCCTACACCTACCGCGTGCCGGTGTCGGAACTCGTGCTCGATAGGCTCGCGGTCTCTGTGCCGCTTGCAGCCTATGCGCTGGTGCTGTCCACGGTCATCGCGCTGCCGGTCGGCATCGCGGCGGCCGCGGGGCGCGGCGGGCCCGTCGATTGGGGCGTGATCGGCGCCACGCAGCTCGGCGTTGCGGTGCCGAACTTCTGGTTTGCGATGCTGCTGGTCCTGATCTTCGCCATTCACTGGTCGGTCTTCTCGGCCGGCGGGTTTCCCGGCTGGAGCGCCGGGTTCTGGGCGGGGATGAAGGCGCTGACCCTGCCCGCCATTGCGCTGGCGCTGCCGCAGGCCTCCATCCTGGCTCGGGTCATGCGCTCCGCGCTGATCGAGACGCTGAACGCCGATTACATCCGGACCGCCCGCGCCAAGGGGCTGAGCGAGGGGCAGGCGATCCGCCGACACGCCTTTCGCAATGCGCTGATCCCGGTTCTGACCATCCTGGGGCTGCAGTTTTCGTTCCTTCTGGCGGGTGCGATCATCATCGAGAACGTGTTCTTCCTGCCCGGGCTGGGGCGGCTCATCTTCCAGGGGATCACTCAGCGCGATCTGATCGTGGTGCAGTCGGTGACGATGCTCCTCGTCTTTGCGGTGATCGTCGTGACCTACCTTGTGGATCTGGCCTATGCCGCGGTGGATCCGAGGCTGAGACAGCGCATATGAGGCTGCCGGTGCAACTGGTGGCCGGCGCAGCGATGACCGGCGTTTTTGCGGTGGCCGCGCTGCTGTCGCTGGTCTGGACACCGCACGATGTAACGGCGCTTTCGGTCTCCGAGCGCTTCCTGCCTCCGGGCGGTGTCTATCCGCTCGGCACCGATCAGCTTGGCCGGGACATGCTGTCGATGCTGATGGCCGGGGCGCGCACCTCGATCGCGGTCGCGCTGATCGCGGTGGGGATCGGGATCGGCATCGGCGTGCCCCTGGGCCTCGCGGCGGCGGCCTCGCGCGGGAGCCTGCTCGACGAGGTGCTGATGCGCGGCAACGATCTGATCTTCGCGTTCCCCTCGCTGGTGATCGCGATCCTGATCACCGCCGTTTTCGGCCCCTCCGCGGTGAATGCGATCCTGGCCATCGGGATTTTCAACATTCCGGTCTTCGCGCGGGTCGCCCGTGGCGCGGCGCTGACGGTGTGGCCGCTCGACTTCATCCTCGCGGCGCGGGTCGCCGGAAAGGGACGGGCGCGGATCTCGGTGGAACACATCCTTCCCAACATCGCCAACCTGCTCGTCGTGCAGGGCACGATCCAGTTTTCGCTGGGCGTTCTGGCCGAGGCGGCGCTGTCCTATGTGGGGCTCGGCGCACAGCCGCCGGTGCCAAGCTGGGGACGGATGCTGGCCGAGGCGCAGACCTTCTTTTACTCCACCCCCATGCTGGCTGTGCTGCCCGGCCTTGCCATCGTGTTGACGGTGCTGGGGCTGAACCTGATGGGCGACGGGCTGCGCGACCTGCTCGATCCGCGGCTGAGGCGGGCGGTGCGATGATCGAGGTGGACGGCCTGTCGTTGGAGATCGACACCACCCCGATCCTGCGGGACGTGTCGTTCGCGCTGGAGCCCGGCAAGGTGCTTGGCCTCGTCGGTGAAAGCGGGTCGGGCAAGTCGATGACTGCTCTGTCCATCATGCGCCTTCTACCCCGTGGCGCGGTCACCCGCGGCGCGGTGCGGCTCGAGGGGCGCGCGCTCGGCGCGTTGAGCGAACGCGCCATGTGCGATGTCCGCGGCCGC
>JBCDGG010000044.1:0-33561 GCA_038757905.1 Pseudomonadota bacterium
CCCCCGGCCCCCCCCCCCCCCCCCCGGGGCTCCCCCCCCCCCCGCCCGGGGGGGGCCGGGAAACAGACCGGGGGAGGCGGAGCGCTGCGCGTGGCGGGTTCGGGCCGTCGTCTGCTTTCTGCGTTCTGGGGCTCGATGGCGGAGGATCGGACGGGGCGGATCATTGCCCCGTTGATGCCCTGGCGCGACCGGCGGAGCGCGATGGCTAGCGGAAGGCGTGCAGGCGGCCACCAGTCGAGACGACATAGAGCGTGTTGTTGACGATGACGGGGCTGGTCGTGGCGCCGCCCCTGATCTCGACGGAGGACAGCAGGCGGCCGTCGCGGGGGTCGAAACTGCGGAGGAAGCCGTCATCGGAGGCGACGATGAGCCGGCCGCCGGCGAGGACGGGCCCGTGATGGGCGAACACGCCCTGGCGGCGCCGGGGGCGTTCGTTGATGAAATACGGCAGGTCGACGGCCCAGATGGGCGAGCCGTCCGCGGCGTCGAGACGCACGAGCTGTCCGATGTCGGTCACGGCGAAGACGGACCCGCCGGTGGGCCAGACCGGGCTCATGGCGCCTTCGGTCGCCGTCCAGATGCGTTCGCCGTCGGCCGCGTTCAGCGCCGCGATGCGGCCCGAGGGCGAGCCGGCATAGATGCGCGCGCCGTCCACGACCGGATCGCCCGTGATGTCGGAGAAGCCGGCGAAGGCGCGGCCGCGGCGCTGGCCCGCGAGCGTTGCCGACCAGACGCGCACGCCGCCCCGGCGCAGCGTGGCGACGAGTTCGGCCGAGCCGAACGGGAAGACGACGATGCGGTCGGTCACCGCCGGGCCCGCCCCGCCGAGGATGCTCGAGGGGGTCGGCGCGCCGGGAAGCTGCCATTCGAGCCGGCCGTTATCGACGCGCACCGCGAATGCGCGGGTGTCGCGGGAGGTGACGTAGACCAGATCGCCGAAGACCGTCGGCGCGCCGTCGACCGGGGCATCGAACCTTTGCGTCCACAAGGTGCGCCCGGTTTCGGGATCGAGCGCGTGCAACTGCCCGAAGCCCGTCGTCACAAAGAGCCGGCCGTTGCCGTAGGCGATGCCGCCGCCGGTGGCATCGCGCGCCCGCTCGCTCGGCGGCACCAGCGAGGCCGACCAGAGCCGCGCCCCGGAGGCGCCATGCGCCATGACCTGCGATGCGGCATCCAGCGTGAAGATCCGGCCGTCCGCCACGATGGGGTCGGCGGTGATCGCGGCGCGGCGGCTGTCGCCTTCGCCGATCGACACCGCCCAGACCTCGGTCAGCGTGCTGCGCAGGGCCGGGTGGCGGATGCGGTGGCCGGGTCCGCCGTTGCGATGGGTCCATTCGGCGTGGTTGACCTGCGCCGGGAGGGAGATCGGCTCGGACCGGGCCTCGGCCTCCGCCACGGCCTGTTCGGGAAAGACACCGTCCTCGGGAAGCGACTCTTCCAGCGGGGTGCGGACATCGAAGCGCGGCCCTTCCAGCACCTCGTCCCGCTCGCAACCGACGAGGAGGGCAGCCCCGGCAAGCAGGCAAAGGGCCGGCAACGCGCCTGCCCAGCGCGGCTGACGCGGCGTCTTTGTATCTCGGGCCTTCATGGCGTCATCCCCCGTCGTCCAGCGCACGCAGCCTGCCTCACCCAGCGCCCGGCAACGGCAACTCGCCGCCCAGCGCAATGATGAACTGCGCCAGTCTCTGGCGGAGGGACGGGGTCAGCCCATCCTCCTGAAACAGGATCTGCGCGGCCTCTAGGGCGTCCTCATTGCGCCCCTCCGCCGCCAGCATCAAGGCCTGCTGCTCCCGGGCCAGCGCCGCATAGGGCGCGCCGGGCAGGGCGAGGCGCTCCAGCAGTTGCGCGCGCGTGGTGGGTTCAAGCGCCGCATCGCCCAACAGAACGAGCTTCAGGGCCGCGAGATCGGCGTAGACGGCAGGCGCGTCGGGGTTCTGCGCCAGGGGGCGCAGCAGTTCCGCCGCGCCGCCGGGATCCTCGTCCACCACCCGCTCTGCCGCGCTGAGGAGCGCCACGATATCGGCGGCCTGCCCCTCGGCCACAACCCCATCGAGCGCGCTGCGCCGTTCGGCGGCCTCGTCGCTCTCCAGAGCGGCAAGCAGATTATCGCCGAGGGCCTCGGCCTCGGCCCGGATCTGCGCCTTGCGGTATTCGTTGAACGCCGCGCCGCCGACGATCACCACCACGCCCAGCGCGCCGATCCAGCCATAGCGGCGCAGATATCCGTACAGCCTGTCGCGCCGCACCTCTTCGCTGACTTCGTCGATGAAGCTGTCGGTCTCGCTCACGCTTTGCGCTCCATGCACGATTTCCTAGGGTTGCCGGGACGGAACGCCCTTTGGGCGCCTCTCCCGTCCGGCAATGCCGGCGTTCTTGGCGTCCTAGCGCACCCCTGCGCGCGATGCCAGCCCCCGGCCCCCGCCTCCGGCCATCTGCGCCCACGCCTCCAGAGCGAAAATCGGCGTGTTCCGGGCGCAGAAGTGGTGCGCTGTGCCGCGCCTGCCTGCCGTAAAACCGAATGGTGGCCTGCGCGCTGGAGCGCACTTGGAAAAGCCCTGGGCTTCACCTAAAATAAACTGATCGGTTCAGATCGGTGCGACCCCCTGTCCCGAAAGAGCGAAACCAACCGAGGTCAGCGCAATGCGCGTGTTTCATATTCTGACGGCGATCCTTGTGGCTGCCGCTGTTTACATGCTTGTGATCCAACGCGACGCGCTCTTCGATCTGGCTGGCCGGTCGGAGGCGCCGGAGCAGGTGCAGGCCGACGGAGCCGCCGAAGTGCCGGCCCCGGAGCCGGAAACGGCAGAGGAGCCGGTGAACCGGATCCGGGTGGTCGCGATGGATTCCGCCGCGCGCGATATCGACACGGCCGTGCTGGTGCGCGGCCGGACCGAGGCAGCGCGCCAGGTCGATGCGCGTGCCGAGACTTCCGGCCTTGTGGTCAACGAGCCGCTGCGCAAGGGCGCGCTGGTCGAAGCGGGCGATCTTCTGTGCGAGATCGACCCCGGAACGCGGATGGCAACGCTGGCCGAGGCGCGCGCCCGCCTGAAGGAGGCGCAAGCGCGCGTCCCCGAAGCCGCCGCCCGGGTGGACGAGGCCCGGGCGCGCCTGAACGAGGCGGAGATCAACGACCGCGCCGCCCGGTCGCTCAGCCAGTCCGGGTTCGCCGCCGAGACGCGCGTGGCCGCAACGGCCGCGGCGGTGTCTTCGGCGCAGGCCGGCGTAGAGAGCGCGCGGACCGGGTTGGAGAGCGCGGAAACGGCCGTGCAGGGCTCGCAGGCCGCCGTGGCCGCCGCCGAGACCGAGATCGACAGGCTGACGATCACGGCGCCCTTCGGCGGGCTGCTTGAGTCGGACACCGCGGAGCTCGGCACGCTGCTTCAGCCGGGACAGGTCTGCGCCACTGTCATCCAGCTCGATCCGATCCGGCTTGTCGGCTTCGTGCCCGAGGCCGATATCGAGCGCGTGACGCCAGGCGCCAATGCCGGGGCGGACCTCGCGTCGGGCGGACAGCTCGTGGGCACCGTCACCTACGCCTCGCGCTCCGCCGATGAGGAAACCCGCACCTTCCGCGTCGAAATCACCGTTCCGAACCCGAACCTTACGGTGCGCGATGGCCAGACCGCGGAAATCGCCATCGCGTCGGACGGGGCACCCGCCCATCTGATCCCGGCCTCGGCGCTGACGCTCGACGATGAAGGCCATCTTGGCGTCCGGCTCGCAGTCGCGGACGAAGCGAACTCCGACGTTGCGGCCTTCGCGGCGGTCGAACTCGTGCGCGATTCGACCGATGGGGTCTACGTGACCGGGTTACCCGACCCGGCCCGCGTGATCATCGTCGGACAGGAATACATCACCGATGGGGTGCCGCTCGACGTGACCCTGCGCAACCCGGCCGAGGAGGCCATACAATGACCGGCATCGTGCAATGGGCCGCGGACCACGCCCGCATGGTCCTGGCGTTCATCGTCCTGTCGATCGTGGTCGGCGGCTACGCCTATGTCTCGCTGCCCAAGGAGGGCGAGCCCGACATCGAGATCCCGGCAGTCTTCATCTCGGTCCCATTCCCGGGGATCTCGGCCGAAGACGCCGAGAAGCTGCTCGTGAAGCCCATGGAAACCGAGATGGCCGATCTCGACGGGCTGAAGACGATGACGGGCACCGCCGTCGAGGGCTATGCCAACCTTGTTTTGGAGTTCGAGTTCGGCTGGGACAAGTCGGGCACCCTCGCCGATGTGCGCGCCGCGATGGACAAGGCCGAGGCGAGCTTTCCGGCCGGCGCCGAGAACTACACGGTCGACGAGTTCAACTTCTCCGAGTTCCCGATCATCATCGTGAACCTGTCCGGCCCGCTGCCGGAGCGCACGCTCCTGCAAATCGCCAATGACCTGCAGACCGAGCTGGAAAGCCTCGAGCCGGTGCTCGAAGCCTCGCTTGCCGGGCACCGCGACGAGATGGTCGAGGTGGTGATCGATCCGCTGCGGCTGGAGGCCTACAACGTCACGGCGGGCGAGTTGATCAATGCCGTCACGCAGAACAACCAGCTGATCGCCGCGGGCGACATCGAGACGGCATCGGGCGCGTTCGCTGTCAAGATCCCGTCGTCATTCGACGAGACGCGCGACATCTACGCGCTTCCGGTAAAGGTCAACGGCGACCGTGTGATCACCCTCGGCGATCTGACCGAGATCAATCTGACGTTTGAAGATCGCGCCGGAACCGCCCGATTCAACGGGGAAAACACCGTTGCCCTTCAGGTGGTCAAGCGCAAGGGCTTCAACATCATCGACACCGCCAATCTGGTGCGACAGGTCGTTGCCGAAGAACAGGAAACCTGGCCGGCCGAGCTGAGCCAGGCGGTCATCGTCGGCACGTCGAACGACACGTCGGGCGAAGTAAAGTCGATGGTTCAGCAGCTCGAGGGCTCGGTTCTGACCGCCATCGCGCTGGTGATGATCGTCGTGCTGGCCGCCCTTGGGCCGCGGCCCGCGCTGCTGGTCGGCTTTTCGATCCCCACTTCGTTCATGTTGTGCTTCCTGCTGCTCGCCGTCATCGGCATCCCGATCTCGAACATCGTGATGTTCGGCCTCATTCTTGCGGTCGGGATGCTCGTCGATGGCGCTGTGGTCGTGGTGGAATACGCCGACCGGCGCATCCGTGAGGGCGCCGGACCGATGCGCGCCTATGTCGACGCCGCCCAGCGCATGTTCTGGCCCATCGTATCCTCCACGGCGACGACGCTCTGCGCGTTCCTGCCGATGCTCTTCTGGCCCGGGGTGCCGGGCGAGTTCATGGGCATGCTCCCTGTCACGCTGATCTTCGTGCTGTCGGCCTCGCTCATCTCGGCACTGATCTTCCTACCGGTGATGGGCGGCGTGATGGGGCGGATGACGCGCTCGTTCGGCGCGGCCTCCGACGCGCTGCGCGCCACCATGCCGTGGGTCGTGCGCGCCGTGCTGGCGGCCGCCGCAATGTACGCCACGTTCCTCGGCGCGATGCAGGTGCTGAACCCGGCCTACCTCTTTGGGCCCGCGCTCGGGGGCGCCGGTAGCCTTGTGGGCGCCGCGATCTTCATCCTTGCGGCCATCGCCACGTCGATCACGCTCGACGCCGCGCGTGTCAGCCTGCGGCCGCGCCGCATCCGGGCGGGGTACCGGCGGACGCCCTTCGGCCACTTGACCAAGCTCATTGCCGGAAACCCGGTGATGCCGATCGTCGTGATCGTGGCGGTGGGCTTCTTCGTGGTCACCGTTTTCGGGATCTACGGGCAGAACAACCGGGGGGTGGAGTTCTTTGTCGAAACCACCCCGGAGCAGGCCATCGTCTATGTCCGGGCGCGGGGAAACCTGTCGCTCGACGAAAAAGACGCGCTCGTGCACGAGGTGGAGGATGTCATCCTCGAGACGCAGGGCATCAAGTCGGCCTTCGCCTTTGCCGGAGAGGGCGGCCTGAACGCGAATACCGGCGGATCGTCGGGCCCGCGCGATGCCATCGGTCAGGTGCAGATCGAGATGGTCCGCTGGGACGACCGCCCGCGCATCAGCGAGCCGGTGTTCCTGTTCGGGGTCCACGTCCTGGACCGCGAGATCATCGACCCGGCCTATGACGGCAAAACCGTGATGGCGCGGCTTCAGGACCGGCTCGATCTGATCCCGGGGATCTATACCGAGGTGACCGAGCTTGCCCAGGGCCCCGCCCAGGGCAAACCCGTGCACCTGCGCATCTCGGGTGAGGATATCGTTGAGCTTCAGGCGGCCGTCGACCGGATCCGCGCCCAGTTCGAGGCCACCCCCGGCCTGATCGACGTGGAGGATACGCTCCCGCTGCCGGGCATCGACTGGCAGATCGACGTGGACGTGGAGAAGGCCGGGCGCTTCGGCGCAGACGTGGCCACCGTGGGCGCCATGGTGCAGCTCGTGACGCGCGGCATCCTGCTCGACACGATGCGCGTTCCGACCTCGGAGGAAGAGATCGAGATCCGGGTGCGCCTCCCCGAAGAGGATCGCCTGCTCTCTACCCTCGACACGCTGAAGGTGCGCACCGGCGACGGCCTCGTGCCTTTGTCGAACTTCATCACCCGCACACCGGTCAACCAGCTCGGCCGGATCGACCGTGTCGATCAGGCGCGGCACTACGATGTGAAGGCAGATGTCACGGCGGGCTTGGTGCGCCTGATGGACGGCGACGGCGAGATGGTCGCCGTGGTGCCCGCGGTCGACACCGAACCCGGCGGGGCGTGGGAGGCACGCATCGCCGATGCCGGCCTGCAAAGCGTGCCGATCAACGCCAACGAACGCATCGCGGTGCTGACCGATTGGGTGAACGACTCCGGCGCCCTCGAGGGGCTCGACTGGGAATGGACGGGTGACCAGGAGGAGCAGCAGGAAAGCCAGGACTTCCTGTCGTCGGCCTTTGCGGCGGCGCTGGCGCTGATGTTCGTGATCCTGCTGGCCCAGTTCAACTCGTTCTACAACGCCGCGCTGGTCCTCGTGGCGGTGGTGCTGTCGACCACGGGCGTGCTGATCGGGATGCTCGTGATGGAGCAGCCGTTCTCGATCATCATGACGGGAACGGGCATCGTCGCGCTGGCGGGCATCGTTGTGAACAACAACATCGTTCTGATCGACACCTATCAGGAACTGTCGGCCTACATGCCGAAGCAGGAGGCCATCGTGCGCACCGCCGAGCAGCGTATCCGCCCGGTGCTTCTGACGACGATCACCACCATGGCCGGCCTGACCCCGATGATGTTCGGCGTCAGCCTCGACTTCTTCGGCGGCGGCTATTCGATCGACAGCCCCACCGCGCTCTGGTGGAAGCAGCTCGCCACCGCGGTGGTCTTTGGCCTCGGCATCGCGACGGTGCTGACGCTGGTCCTGACGCCGTCGCTCCTCGCCCTGCGAGTCTGGGCAGGCGAAGGCGCCTACCGCTCGCTGCGTGGCCTCGGTGCGCTGATCTCCGGCCGCGACAGCCAGATCGCGCGCGACGTGGCGCTGACCCGCGCAGCGCGGCGCACAAAGGCTGCAACCCTGGTGTTCGATCCCGCGGACTTCCTGCCGGCCCTGCCTGGCCCGGCCCCCGCCCTGGCCATCGAGGGCGCGGCCCCCGCCGGCCCGCCGGCCTCGTCCAGCCCGCCAGCGCCCGCAAGGGCCGAGACGGCCGCGGCCGCGACGCGGACGGCCAAGCCGCTGGACGGCGCCGATCCGGGGCCCGAGGTGCAGCCGGAAATGCCGCCGGAGCCCCCGCTCCGCGCTGCCGAGTAGCGGCACGACACAGACGCCAGAATTGCAGCGGGCGGCCTTGCCATAGGCAGGCCGCCCGTGTGCTTCGCATGGCCCGGTTTGCCCTACCCGGCCTCCTCATCATGCGCGCGCTGGCGGTGCCAAAGGGCGGCGTAGCTGCCGCCCATGCCCAAAAGCTCGGCATGGCTGCCCTGCTCCACCACCTTGCCCGCCTCCAGAACCGCGATCCGGTCGGCGTCGACAATCGTGGAGAGCCGGTGCGCGATCGCGATCACCGTGCGGCCCCGCCCCATCTGCGCCAGCGAGGTTTGAATGGCCTGCTCGGTGCCGGTATCGAGGGCCGAGGTCGCCTCGTCCAGGATCAGGATCGGCGGGTCCTTCAGCAGGGTGCGTGCGATCCCGACGCGCTGCTTCTCTCCGCCTGAGAGCTTCAGCCCCCGCTCGCCGACCACAGTCTGAAACCCCGCGGGCAGACCGGCGATGAACTCGTGGATCTCGGCGGCGCGAACCGCGGCCTCGATCTCTGCCCATGTCGCGTCGGGCCGGCCGTAGGCGATGTTGTAGAGGATCGTGTCGTTGAACAGGACCGTGTCCTGGGGCACCACGCCGATGGCCGATTGTACGCTGCTGCGCGTCACGTCGCGCAGATCCTGCCCGTCGATCCGGATCGCGCCCTCGGTCACGTCGTAGAACCGGAAGAGCAGCCGCCCGATGGTGGACTTGCCCGACCCGGTCGGCCCGACGATGGCCAGGGTCTCGCCCGGGGCAGCGCGCAGCGTCACGCCCTTCAGGATCTCGCGCTCCGGATCGTAGGCAAAGCGCACGTCCTCGAACCGGATCTCGCCCGCACGCACGTTCAGATCCGGCGCGCCGCGCTTGTCGACGACGTCGGGGTTCTGCTCCAGCAAGTCGAACATCTCGCCCATGTCGAGCAGGCTCTGCCGGATTTCGCGGTAGATCGTGCCGAGAAATCCGAGCGGCACGATGATCTGCAGCATGTAGGCATTCACCATGACGAAATCGCCGACGGTATAGCTTCCGGCGCTGACGCCCATCGCCGCCATGACCATCACGGCCACAAGTCCAATGGTGACGATGATCGTCTGCCCGACATTCAGCGCGGCGAGCGACGTGGCGGTCTGGATCGACGCCTCCTCATAGCCTTCCATGGCGGTATCGTAGCGGGCGGCTTCCCGCCCCTCGGCGCCGAAATACTTCACGGTCTCGAAGTTCAGCAGCGAGTCGATGGCGCGCTGGTTGGCGAGGTTGTCATCCTCGTTCATCTTGCGGCGGATCTGCAGGCGCCATTCCGTGACGCGGAAGGTGAAGACCGTATAGGCCGCGATTGTGCCGACGAGCACGACGAGGAAGGTCGCGTCGAACAGCGTCGCCAGGATCCCGGCCACGAGAATGAGCTCCAGCAGCATGGGGACGATGGAAAACACCAGAAACCGCAGCAGGAACTGCACGCCCTTCACGCCACGCTCCATGATCCGGCTCAGAGCGCCGGTTCTGCGCTGGATATGATAGCGCAGCGAGAGGGCGTGGATGTGGTTGAAGGTGCGCAGGGCGAGGAGACGGAGCGAGCGCTGCGCAACCGCTGCGAACACCACATCGCGCAATTGCTGGAAGATGACGTTGAGAAGACGCGCTCCGCCATAGGCCAGCGTCAGGCCGATTGCCCCGAGCCCGAGCATCGTCGCCGCGTCCGGGGTTTCGCCCGCCAAACTGTCGACCGCCTGTTTGTAGACCATCGGAATGCCAACGGCGACGAGCTTGGCCATCACCATCAGCCCCAGCGCCGCCACGACCCGGATCTTGCGCGTCAGCGGCTCGCCCGTGCGCCCCTTCGGCCAGATATAGGGCAGCACATCGCGGAGCACGCGCCACCCCCGCGCACGTTCTTCGGCATACACGTCCGGATCGGTTGCGATTGGCTGTGACCGCTCCGCGTCGCGGTCGGGCGTGGTGTCGGACATGGTCTCCCTGGCGGTTGGCTCGGGCAGGAGCGTGGGCCATCGATCCTACGCTTGCCGCTGAGCATTGGCCAGATGCCGATGCGCGACAGGGCCGACGCGCAACGCGTCAATTCCGGGATAACCGCCTCACTGTTGCCACGATTCGAGCGCCTTATGCTCCTTGATGTGGCCGATACGCGGCGTTGCCGACTGTCCCTTCAGGCAGCCTCGCTCTAGCCCAGCGTGACCCTGTTTGCGGATTGTTTGCCGTTACCGAGCCCGAACGCAAGTAAGCCGCAGCGCGCGGGGATGCCTCTCCCTCGCCGCTGCGGCGCCCCCGAACGGGGTGCCGGGCCTCCGTTTCCACCTCTCGCTCCCGTCCTTTGATGGATGGCATCTTGCGCCGCCGCCGGGATTCCCGGTGCCTGGAGGCGAGCGGAACGCGGCGCTCGTGGGCGGTGGAGGCGCACCGGTTAACGCAGCAAATTTAACGAAATCAATACTTTGTTGCATGACGGATCGATGACGCAAGAGGAGCTGACGCCCCGGCGACCTTGATCCCGTGAGACGAGACTACTAAGTGCGCCAAAACTGAGGCTTAATGTCAGGCATCTGAAAAGCCGCGCAGGCCCCGCAGCCCCGAGCCCGCAAATGGATGAGCCGCCCGTAATACCGCTCCAGCCCCGCCTCTCCGTCGACAGCCTGACGCTCAGGTTCGACGGTCGCGTTGTCGTGGACGATGTGTCGCTCAAGATCGGGGCGGGCGAGGTCATCTGCCTGCTCGGTCCGTCGGGATGCGGTAAGTCCACCACGCTGCGGATGATCGCGGGCGTCGAGCGGCAGGAGGCCGGGCGCATCTCCGTCGATGGCGGCGTCGTGTCGGACGGCGCGACGCATCTGCCCCCGGAACAGCGCGGCATCGGGCTGATGTTCCAGGACTTCGCTCTGTTTCCCCACCTCACCGTCGGCGAGAATGTCGCGTTCGGGCTGAAGGGCGGGCTGCGCGCCAACCGCGACCGTGTCATGGCACTGTTGGAGCGCGTGAGCCTGGGCAGCTATGCCAGCGCCTATCCCCACCAACTGTCCGGCGGCGAACAGCAGCGGGTTGCCCTCGTGCGCGCCCTGGCCCCGGGACCGGCCATCATGCTGATGGACGAGCCGTTCTCGGGCCTCGACAACCGGCTGCGCGACGAGATCCGCGATGCAACGCTTGCGCTTCTGAAGGAGGAGGGGACAGCGGTTCTGCTTGTCACGCACGAGCCGGAAGAGGCCATGCGCATGGCTGACGAGATCGCGCTGATGCGCAACGGTCGGATCGTGCAGCAAGGCGCGCCCTACCACATTTATAATGCGCCGGTGGATCGCGCCGCCGCCGCCTTTTTCTCCGACGTGAACGTCGTGCAGGGCATCAGCCGGAACGGTCAGACGGATACCGTCTTCGGCGTGTTCCACACGCCGACGCTGTCGGATGGCACGGCGGTGGATATCGTGATCCGCCCCCAGCATGTGCGCATCGACTTCGACAGGGAGGGGCGTGGGCCGCATCCCACGCCGTCCGACGGCGTCGCCGCGCGAACTCGGGTCGAGCGGTCGCGCTTCATCGGCAACCAGAGCCTGGTGGAGTTCGTGTGCGAGACGACCTCCGCCCAGCTTTCGGCCATCGTGCCCTCGGTGTTCCTGCCGAAACCCGGCACGCCGCTCTGGCTGACGCTGCGCCGCGACCGCTGCTTTGTGTTTCCGGCGGGCGAAGGCACCCGTGACGGGCACGAACCGGCACCTGCCGCGGCAACGCCGGACGCCGCCCGCGCGGCCGAGTAGCGCCGGCGCGCCGGGCCGAAGAACCGCCCCCGCGGATCACATTTGCAAATCTGGGGCGCGGGATACGTAAGGAAATCAGGGCAGCGCGCACTTTGCCCCTTTGAACCGGCGGCCAATGCCCATAAGTAACGGGTTTGAGCAAGCATGAAACCGCCGCGCTCCCCGTCGACCGCAGAGCGGGGCGGCGCCAGCGAAGGAGAACTCCATGGGCATCGGACAAATCGGCATTCCCGGCCTTATCCTCATCGCCGTGGTCGTGCTCGTCCTGTTCGGGCGTGGCAAGGTTGCGTCTCTGATGGGCGAGGTCGGAAAGGGCATCACGGCCTTCAAGAAGGGCGTGAATGAGGGCAAGAACGAACAGGTGGAGGACAAGACCGCCGAGGCGACCACCGCCGCCCGCGACGTCTCTCCCGAAGACAAGGACAAGGCCTGAAGCTCCGGGGCCCTGCCCCGTTTGCTTTGGCCCGCCTGCCCCGGCCTTGACCTGACATGCTAGATATCGGCTGGACGGAACTGCTGATCATCGGGATCGTGGCGTTGATCGTCGTCGGTCCGAAGGATCTGCCTGTGATGTTCCGATCCCTGGGCCGGTTCACCGGCCGGCTGCGCGGGATGGCGCGTGAGTTCTCGCGCGCCATGGACGATGCCGCGGATCAGGCCGGAGCCAAGGACCTCGCCCGCGATCTGCGCTCGATGTCGAACCCGCGTTCGGCCGCGACCCAGGGCTTCAAGAAAGCCGCCGGCCTCGACGAGTTGGAAAAGTCCTTCGATCTGGATGACGACGACGAGGGCGGCGACGAAGGCGGCGGAGCGGCGCGCGACAATGCCCCGCCGAAGGGCGAGCACACCGCCGCCCTGGCCCAGAAGCGCGCCGCCGAAGCGCAGGCGCGCCGCGAAGAAGCGGTGCGCAAGGCCAACGAACGCGCGGCCAGCCACGAAGGCTTTGGCGCGCCCGCCGGCGCCGCTCCGGCGAGCGCCACTCCGGCGAGCCCCGCCCCCGAGAGCGGCGACCACGGGAGCGGCGCGTCCGGGTCCGACGCCCCCCCCACCGCCCCGCAGCCCGACGCTGCAACGGTGGCATCGCAGGACAAAGCATGAGCGAGCGCGCCACCGATCCTGTCGAGGAAAAGGACGAGGTCGAAGCCTCGTCGGCGCCTCTGATCGAACATCTCGCCGAACTCCGAACCCGGCTGATCCGCTCGGTCCTCGCGTTCCTTCTGGCCATGTGCGTGTTCTTCGTGCCGGCGGGCGGGGGCGACTTTCTGGCGGAGAAGGTGCTCTACTTCGTGCTCCAGCCGATCTGCAGCATCCTCGAATCCAACGGCCAAACCTGCAACCTCGTCTTCCTGGCGCCGCAGGAGTATTTCTTCCTGCTGATCCGGATTTCCCTGATCTTCGGCTTTGCCGTGGCCTTCCCGATCATCGGATTCCAGATGTGGCGCTTCGTGGCGCCCGGTCTCTATCGCTCCGAACGGAATGCGTTCCTGCCCTTCCTGATCGCCTCGCCGGTGCTGTTTCTGGCGGGGGCCGCCTTCACCCACTACGTTGTTACGCCGCTCGCGATGCAGTTCCTGATCGGATTCGCCGATTTTGCGCCGCAGGTGGCCGACACGGTTGCGGGCGAAGCGGCCCAGGGCGAGCCGGTTCGGACGGAGCCCGCGATCACCTTCCAGGCCCGGATGCAGGACAGCCTCGATCTGTCGCTGAAGTTCATCTTCGCCTTCGGGCTCTGTTTCCAGCTTCCCGTGCTGCTAACGCTGATGGGCAAGGCCGGGCTGGTGTCCGCCGCGGGCCTGCGCAACATGCGCAAGTATGCCATCGTCGGCATCCTGACCCTTGCCGCCCTGATCACGCCCCCCGACGTGATCACCCAGGTGATCCTCTTCACCGTTGTCTATGCGCTCTATGAGCTGTCGATCCTGCTCGTGCTGCGCGTGGAGAAGAAGCGCAACGACCAGTTGCGGGCCGAGGGGCTGCTCGACGAGGACGAAGAGACCGCCTGATGCCACCTGATCCCGACGAGGCTGCGCTAGCGCGCATCGCCGATGCGCTCGACAGGCTTGCGCCGCCTGCCGTCCCCGCCCCCGACCTGACCGCGGCCGATGCGTTCCTGTGGCATACCAGTCCGGACCGCATGCACCCGGTCCCCCGGGTGAGCCGGATCGCGCTGGATCTGCTTGTCGGCATCGACCGCGCACGCGATACGCTGCTGGCCAATACCCGCCAGTTCGCCGCGGGGCTTCCGGCCAACAACGCGCTGCTCTGGGGCGCGCGCGGGATGGGCAAATCGTCCCTTGTGAAAGCGGTGCACGGCGCCATCGTGGCCGAGGGCCACGCCCTGAAGATCGTCGAGTTGCAGCGCGAGGATCTGCCCTCGATCACCCGCCTGCTCGGCCATCTGCGCGACACGCCCCACCGCTTCCTGCTGTTCTGCGACGACCTGTCGTTTTCCCATGACGACCAGCACTACAAGTCTCTGAAGGCGGTGCTCGACGGCGGTATCGAGGGGCGCCCGGAAAACGTGCTTTTCTACGCCACGTCGAACCGCCGTCATCTGATGCCACGCGACATGATCGAGAACGAACGCGGCTCGGCGATCAACCCGTCGGAGGCGACGGAGGAGAAGGTGTCGCTGTCGGACCGGTTCGGGCTGTGGCTCGGGTTCCATCCCTGCAGCCAGGACGAGTTTCTGGCGATGATCGACGGCTATTGCGCCGCCCACGGTCTGACCGTCGATCCCGACGTGCTGCGCGCCGAGGCGATCGAGTGGCAGGCCACACGCGGGGCCCGCTCCGGCCGGGTGGCGTGGCAGTTCTTCACCGACCTCGCCGGACGTCACGGGCGCGCCCTGTAGCCGACATCCGCCTTTGTCCATGGTCCGGCGCTGCCGCCGTCCTGCCGAGACCCGCGACCGCCTATTTGGTCGCCGCACGCCAGAGACAAACGCCAGAGAAAGGCGCGGCCTAGTCCGCCAGCGTGCCCCGACGGGCGAAGAAGGCGCCTTCGACACCCGGATCGAACGGCTCGTAGCGCCGGTCTAGGTGTTCGATCACCCCGGGCGGCGGCGGGAACCGGCGAAAGATCACCACGCCCGGCGCGTAACGATCGATGGCATCGATCAGCGTCGCGGCGGTGAGGTTTCCCGCTCGCAACCGCTTCTTGGAATAGACGGCCAGAGGCGGCGGCATCAGCATCCCGGACCTGTAGGTATCCATCGGACGGTCGGAAACCGCCCATTCGCCTGGCGCCTGCCGCGCCGCAAGGGCGGCGGCCACGCGCGGGCCGTGGGGATCGCCGTCGGCGATCTGCGGAAAGGCCGCGATCCCCCCGGCCAGCACCAGCCCAAGCCCCGCGGCACCGGCCAGATACCGCCAATGGGGCGCGTAGGCCGCAAGACGCAGGCGCACACGCTCGGCCCCGATCCCGGCAAGCCCTGCGAGCGGCAACAGATAGACCAGCGCGTGGTGATAGTTGACCGGCGTGTGCAGGCAGAAGGCAATCAGCGCAACCACGCTGAGGATCGTCAGCGCGAGACCCGTCCGCTCCCGCGTGCGGACGCAGTAGGCAACCCCGAGGACGGCCAGCACCAGAACCCAGACGTTCTCGCCAAGATCCTCCCGCACCTCTCCGAGCGAGGCCCAAAAGGAGTAGGTGTCGCGCAGATCGCTCTCCACATGGGGAGAGACGAGTTGACCCATCAGCGGCACGCCGAGCGCAAGTACGAGGGCGGCCAGCGCCGCACCGAACCCGGCCGTCAGCAGCGCGACATCGCGCACCGGGCGGAAGGGCGTGCGGCTGTCGGGCCAGAGCGCCGCGAGCAGGAGCGCTGGTGCGGCCAGAAACGTGAAGAACTTGATCTGCAAGGACACCGCAAAGAGCGCCCCGGCCACCACAAGGTTCAGCCCCCGGTGCGCCCCGGGCGAGAGGGCGAAGCACAGCGCCCACATCATCACCGAAAGGGCCGGAAGGCCGACCATGACCGAAACGGACAGTTCCAGAAACACCGTCGTCCCGGCCAGCACCAGCACTCCGAACCACGCCGCCCCGCGGCCGTGGCTGGCACGCAGCATGGCGAAGACCGCCACAAGCAGCATGGAGGCCGCAAACAGGATCAAGGTCCGCGCCCAGGCAACGCTTCCGCCGAACTGAGTGTGGACGATGGCCAGGGCATAGGTCAGCAGGGGCGGCTGATCGTTCCAGATGTCGGCATAGGGATGGTAGCCGGCCGCCACGAGCGCCGCCTTCGACAGGTTGATCCCCTCGTCGGTATCGAACTCGTAGCCCTGCCAGTACCGGGTCGCGAGCGCGGCGATCAGCGCGAAGAGCAGGCCCGGCAAGAGCGGCTCCATCCGGGAGGGTCGCCGGTCGCTCCGATCCTCGGCGGTCTGGGTCTCCGCTGCCATTGCCTGCCTCCTTGCCGGTGCGATCCTTGCATGACCGGGCGGGGCGGTCATCAGGTTTCCAAAGCTGGCCGAGCCTGCCTTTCGCGCGACTTTGGACGCCGCTGGCACGCCCGTCCTTCCTCCACCACCGCGCGACATGGCTCCCTAAGCGGTGCCGAACTGACGCACTGCGCTTGCGCGGCGAGCGAAGCGCCCGAGGATGGCCGGGACGGCGCAGGTTGCGGGAAAGGTGCGGAATCTCCCTCGACATTTCACGCAGATGATTGTCAGGCTCCCGCCATGGCGTTTCAGTGGCCCCGATCCTTCTGTTTCATCGGTCAATCGTCCCCGGAGGGCGAACGCGCCGCGCCCGCTCACGTCGCCGCCTATGCCCGTCAGGTGGCGCGCGACCTCGAGGCCGCAGGGATCGGGCGCGGAGATCGCGTCGCGCTCTGGCTCTCGCACGGAATGGATCAGGTCGCGGCCATGCTCGGCTGCTGGCAAGTCGGAGCTGCGTTCTGCGTGCTGCCCTCCTTCGCCGGGCGGACCGGCTCTGACCGGGCCAAAGAGCGGACAGACGAGGTGCTGTCCGTCCTGCAGCCGCACCTCTTGATCGACGGTGGCGCGGCCGCCCTGCCGACCTCTGTGTCGGAGGGGATCGGCACGCTGACCCTGCAGGGCCCCGGCACGCTGCCGGACGGCGGCGCAGCGGACAGCGCGGCCCCACCTCCCCTGGGTGCGGACGGGGATCTGGCGTTCATCCAGTTCACCTCCGGCAGCACGGGCGGGACGCCCAAGGGCGCCGAAGTCCGCTTCGGCCAGCTTCGGGCCAATCTCGATGCGCTGGCCGCGCGCAGCGGTATGACGGCTGACGATCGCATGGTCTCCTGGGCGCCGCTCTATCACGACATGGGGTTGATGGCGGTCTTGCTGTCGCTGCGCTGCGGTGCGGATCTCGCCCTGATGGAGACGGATCATTTCGTGCGCCGGTCTTCGGCCTGGCTCGAAGCCATCTCGCGCCACAAGGGCACGGTGACGACCGGCCCGCCCACGGCCCTGAAGCTGCTGACGCGGCGGCGGGCGAGAGACGTGGATCTCGGCACCCTGCGGTACGCGTGGATCGGCGGCGAGGCGGTCTTTCCCATGATCCTGAAGGCGTTCGAGGAGGCCTATGCCGAGGCGGGGCTCAAGCCCGGTGTGATGCAGCCGACCTACGGCATGGCCGAAACGGTCGTGGGCATCTCCTGCGGCGATCCGGGCGCGGCGTGGCACGTCGAACAGGGGATCATCTCCTGCGGCCGGATCCTCGACGGGATGGACGTGTCCATCGCGGACGAGGCCGGCGCGCCTTGCGCGGACGGGGTCGAGGGGCGCGTCCTCGTGAAGGGGCCATCGGTCATCTCCGGGTATCTGGGGCTGGAGCCTTTCGACCCGGACGGGTGGCTCGACACCGGCGATCTAGGGTTCCTGTCCGGCGGCCGGCTTTACATTTCCGGGCGGGTGAAAGACGTGCTGAAGCGCGGCGCGGAGAGCTTTCCGGCCGCATTGGTCGAAACCATCGCGGAAAGCACGCTCGCGCTCAGAACGGGCCGTGTCGCCGCTTTCGCCAACCTCCGCCCCGACCTCGGCAAGGAAGAGATCGTGCTGCTTGTCGAGGCACGCGAGTGGAGCAACGATCACGCCCGGCGCGTGGCGAGCGCCGTGCTGGGCGAGGTTGGCCTGCAGGTCGATGTGATCCGCCCGGCCGAGGGCGGGCGGCTGCCGCGGACTTCGAGCGGCAAACTCATGCGTCCGCTGACTGCGGCTCAGTATAGGGAGGGGAAGATTTGACAGACGCCAAAGCCAGCGAAACCTGGACGAGCGACGCCGTGATTGCGGTTATTCGGGATCTGGCGGGCAAGGGGGACCTGCCGGATTATCTTTCGGACGGGGAGATCACCGGAAACGACACCGTCGACTCGCTCGGCATAGACTCGATCGGCGGCGTCTATCTGATCGAGCGTCTGGAGGAGTTGACGGGTATTCTGATGCCCGACGATTTCGTGGAGTTGAAGTTCACCGTGGCCGAGCTGGCCGAGCGGCTCAACCGCCTTGTCGAAGAGCAGGACTGACATGCAGGATCCAAACTCCGGCGCCTCCCAGGAAGCCATAGAGTTTCACTACGACATGCCTGCAGACTTCTTCGGCCTGTGGCTGGGGCAGAGCATGACCTACACCGCCGCCCGTTTCGTGGAGCCGGGCATGACGCTGGACGCGGCGCAGTCGGACAAGGTGCGCCACCACCTCGACGCCGCTGCAGTTGGCCAAGGCGGGCGCGTGCTCGACGTGGGGTGCGGCTGGGGCACGCTGCTCAATGCCGCGATCGCCGACCGTGGCGCAGCCTCCGCCGTGGGGCTGACCCTGAGCCCGCTGCAGCACGCCTATATCGAGGGGCTCGGCGTTCCGGGCCTCACCGCCAAACTGCAAAGCTACGAACACTACACGCCCGAGGAGACGTTCACATCGATCATGAGCGTGGGCGCCTTCGAGCATTTCGCGCGCCCCGGCGCCTCTCATGCCGAACGGATGACGGCCTATGCGGGGTTCTTCGAGCGCTGCGCGGCCTGGCTCGACCGGGGCGGGCACCTGTCCCTGCAGACGATGACATGGGGCGATGCCGGCGCCTCGGAACGGGACATGATCAAGATCCACGACATCTTTCCGGAAAGCGATCTGCCCGAGATCGCCGAGGTCGTGGAGGCCGCCAACCCCTATTTCGAGCTGCGGGCGATGGAAAACCGCCCCGAAGACTACGCCATGACGCTCGCGGCATGGGCCGACGGCCTGAAGCGCAATCGGGAGCGCGCCACCGAAATCGTTGGCGAGGAGCGCTTCAACTTCTATCTTAACAGTTGCAAGGGCGGCGCAATTCTCTATCGCCGCCGGCGCTTCTATCTTTGCCGCTTCACGTTCAAGCATCGCGGCCGGTGACGGGCGGCTGTCGTCCTGCCGGTGCGAAGGAGGGCCATCCGCCCCGTGACTAAGAAGAGGAAGCCGCTCAAGCGGGTTCGCCAGAGAGCCGAACGCCTCATCCACAGCCCTGTCGTGACACGGCCCGTTGCCGGGCTCGTGGCGCGCTATCTGCGCCGTGTCTACGAAGGAACGGACTGGACCGTGACAGGGCGGGACGCGCTCGCCGCCGAGGTGCAGGGCGGGCAGCCGGTGATCCTGTGCCTCTGGCATGGGCGGCTCGTGATCGCGCCTTTCGTTTTCGATCCGGCCTGGGGGCGTCTGGTGACCCTGACGTCGAAGGTGTGGCCGGGGCGGACGATGGGGCTCGCGATCTCGGGCTTCGGGTTCGAAAGCCGCGCCATGCATGCGCGCAGGCTCAACCGGGCCACCACGACGGAGCTCTTCCGCCTGGTGCGCTCCGGCGCGTCGCTGGGCTTTGCGGCCGACGGGCCGTCGGGGCCCGCGCACAGCGCGCAGGTCGGGCTGATCGACTGGATGCGTCTGACGGGGGCGCCGCTCTGGATGTGCACCTACTCGGTCGAGCAGTATCGCAACCTCGAGCAATCCTGGGACAGGCTGGTGTTGCCGAAGCGCGGCGGCAGGGGCATGATCGCCTATCGGCGGTGGGAGGTGACACCGCCCAAGGCTTTGGATGCGGACACCCGCGAGGCCCTGCGGATCAGGCTGCAAACCGATCTCGATGCCCTGACCCTGGAAACCGACCGGGCCATGGGCCATGCCGGCATGATTGCCTGAGCGACGCTTCCGTCTGCTACCGGCACTGTCGCTGCGCGATCACGGGTCGCCCGTCGGCGGCACCGGCCCCTCGAGTGTCCCAACCCCCGCGCGTTCAACGGTTATGCGCAGAGGCGTCGGCCCTCTCCGATTATTGCTCAAATGTGCGCCCTACCCGCGAACGACGGGTCCGCGGGGGCGGTCCCGCACGCCTAGGCCAGCCACTTGTCGTAGTCGGATACCAGCAGGTGAACCGGGGCCTCATCCTCTTCGATCTCGGAGAAGCGGCCAATCGGCTCCCGGAAGACATTGTCTGTCAGATCGTCGTTCACCGTGGAGACCTCGCCGATCAGTACCGGTCCGCCCTCCCCCCAGAAGGCGTGCCAATCGCCGGGCATCAGCGTGACGCTCTCGCCCGGGGCCAGCTTCAGCTTGTGGCCGGGCGCATAGTCGCGCGCGATGCCGTCACACATCACGCGGACGCCACGATCCTCGGCCCAGCGCCCTGCATCGTCCGAGCCGTAAAGCTCCACCACGAGCGTGGCCCCGCCGCGGTTGATGATGTCCTCGGCCTTGATGACGTGGGTGTGCATGGGGCTAAGCTGCTCCTCGCGCGAGATCAGCAGTTTTTCAGCGTAGCACATCCCGCCCCCGCGCTGCAGATCCTCCAGCCGGCCGTTGCGCAGAGTGAACAGGAACAGACCCATCCGATCGAAGTCGCCCTGACCGTAATCGGTGATGTCCCAGCCCATGCGGCCCGCGATCACCGCCGCCGCGTCGGCCTTGCGCGCGACGAACTCCTCCGGCGACCAATCCGCGAAGGGCGGCAGGATGAACCCGTGGGCGGCGATCATCTCCACCGCTCCCTGCATGATCTCGTTCACTTCGGATCGCTTCATGGCTCCCTCCCGCTTGTGCGACGCTGCGGCGACACTGCGCCATGCGCGCGCCATGCGCCAGACCGCACCGCGCGGCGCCCTCGGAGAGAGTTCGGGCTCGGGCCGTCAGGAGGCGGAGCGCAGGGCCCCCGCCGACCGGCCCGCGGCCCAGTCGGCCACCGCCTCGCCGAAGGCGGCGAAGAGCGGGCGCGACACAGGGTCCTGCGCGGCGCAGTATTCGGGGTGCCACTGCACCGACAGGGTAAAGCCGGGCGCGCCCTTGATATAGATCGCCTCGGGCGTTCCGTCGTCGGCCACACCGTCGATCACGATGCGCCGCCCGGGCGTTTTGATGCCCTGCCCGTGGAGCGTGTTGGTCATCACCTCGGTTGCGCCGAACAGCCGGTGAAACGGCCCGCCCTCCGACACGGTCACCCGCTGACGGATGGCGAACTTCTCCTCCAGCGTGCCGTCGGGCGGCATCCGGTGGTTCATGCGCCCGGGCAGATCGCGGATCTCCGGGTGCAGGGTGCCGCCCATGGCGACGTTCACCTCCTGAAACCCGCGGCAGATCCCGAGGAAGGGCTGGCCCCGCCGCACGAGCGCCCGGATGAGCGGCAGCGTCAGGGCGTCGCGGTTGCGATCGAAGGCACCGTGAGCCTCTGTCTCCGCCTCGCCATACTCTTCCGGATGCACGTTGGGGCGCCCGCCGGTGAAGAGGAAGCCGTCGCAGGTCTCGATCAGATCCTCCAGCCGGACAAACCTGGGATCGGACGGGATGATGATGGGCAGGGCCCCGGACACATCCGCCACCGCGGCCGAGTTCATCTCGCCTCCGGCGTGGGTCGGATACTCGTCGTTGATCAGGTAGTGGTTGCCGATGATACCGACGACCGGGCGTGCCATCTTTGCCTCCTCTGCTTTGCGCCATTGATATAGCGCAGGCGCGGAAACACAATGTGAAGCGGTGCACAGGCCAACCTGCGCGAACACAGCTTTCCCCAGGGGCGGCTTTTTCGGCAGGCCCGGCGCACCGATGTTCAGGTCTTGCGCGTCTCGGAACCCGGGCGGGATGCCCCGGCGCGCCCGGCTGATCCGGGCGCCCGCCGCACGAGCCGCCCCGGTGCGCCATATCGCAAGCGCTCCGCGTCGCAGGGGGCCGCATGGCCGGGTCCTTCAGCCCCCGCTTTTGTCCGAGCGCCCACGGCTGCGGCGGCACCGGTCGGAGCAATAGCGCACCTCGTCCCAGATCGCGGCCCATTTCTTGCGCCAGGAGAACGGCCGCCCGCAGGCGGCACAGGTCTTCTGCGGCAGATCTCCCTTTCGCACATGGCGCGGCATCAGAGATCGAGCCGAAGCTGTCTGGTCGCAGGCGGCGCGTCCCCGGATGTGACTTTGGGCGCGCGCTCCGAGGGCTCCGGGGGCACCGGGTCGCGTTGAAACCGCATCGGCACGCCAGGATCGCGCCGGCTTGCGTGCTTCTCCACGAGGCGGCTGGCCTCCTGCCGGAAGGCCGCGCCGTTGCGCACGCCCCAAACGCGTTGCCGCGCTTCCCGGGCGGCCGATTTCACGTCGACGATGGGCTCCGGATAGGTGCGGCCCAGCACGCGGGACGCGCCCTCCCAGCGCCAGGGCTCCTGCAGATGCGCGTCGGGAACCTCGGCCAGTTCGGGCAGCCAGGCCCGCGTGAAGGCCCCGTCCGGGTCCTGGTCGTGGCCTTGCTTCACGGGGTTGTAGATCCGCACCGTGTTCATCCCGGTCGTGCCGGATTGCATCTGTACCTGCGGCCAGTGAATGCCGGGCTCATAGTCGGTGAAGTGGCGCGCCAGTACCGGGCCGCTCGCCCGCCAATCGAGCCAGAAATGGTAGGAGGCCACCGCCATCAACATGGAGCGCATGCGGAAGTTGAGCCACCCGGTGGCGCGGAGGGACCGCATGCAGGCGTCCACGAAAGGCAGGCCCGTCTCACCCGCCGCCCAGGCCGCCAGGCGCGCGGCGTCGGGCGTTCTGGGCCGCAGATCCTCGTAGGCCGAGTGCAGGCAGCGTGTCTCGATCTGCGGCGCGTCTTCGAGCTTCTGCGTGAAGTGATCGCGCCACGCGAGACGCGAGGTGAAGGCGCTGAGTGCGCCGGCCCATCCCACTCGCGTGCTCGCGATCTCGGCCTTTCTGGCGGCTGCCGCCTGATGCGCCTCCCGGATCGAGAGCGTGCCAAGCGCGAGATGCGGCGAAAGCCGCGAACAGGCCCGGGCGCCGGTCAGGGGCGAGGACATGTCGCGCCGGTAGGTGCGGCCGCGCTCCGTGAGGAACGATCCCAGAAGCGCGAGCGCCCGGTCCCGCCCGCCGAACTGACGCTCCGGACAGGGATCAGGGGCCATGCCCAGATCGGCCGCCATGGGGATCGCTCCGGGGGTGACGCCGGCCACGGTCGCGACGCCCGACGGCACGGGCAGCTGCGGCTGCTGCAGCATCCGTTCCCGCCGCCCCGCCCAGCCGTCCCGGCTCGCCAGACGCCGGACAACGCCGGACTGGGACAGCTCGTCCCACGCGACCCCCTGCCCGGCCGCCCAGGCCGCGACCCTGCGGTCGCGCGCGAAGGTCCAGAGGTTGCCCGTCTCCTCATGGCTGACAAGCCGCGTCGCCCCATACGCCCGCGCCAGTGCGTCGATCTCGCGAACGGTCTCGCCCGTGCGCACCGCCAGCGGCAGACCGATCTGCGCGAGTGCCGCGCGGAGCTGCGCGACGCAGTCCATCGTGAAGGCGTATTGGCGTGCAGACGTGTCGGGCAGCGCCCAGTAATCCGGCTCGACGACGTAGATCGGCAGCACGGCGGCGCCAGTCTCGCCCGCACACCGGACGGCGTGGGTGAGCGCAGCATGGTCGGTGACCCGCAGGTCGCGCTTGTACCACAGCAAACATGTCATTCCCGAAGGATAGGCGCGGCCCCGGGGCCGCCAAGGGTCAGCCCTCCGGCGTCGGGTCCGCGGGTTCGCAGGGCAGACGCGAAAAGAAGGCCGACAGCGACTTGTCCCGCTCCGGGGGGAACCGCGCGCCGGTCGGGCTCAAGGCACCGATCCGGTCGACCCGGAACATCCGGAAGTCCTGGCGCAACTCGCACCAGGCGATCAGCGTCCAGACCTTGCCCCAGAACCACAGGCCGAGCGGGCGCACGTGGCGTTCCGTCGATTGGCCGTTCTCGTCAGTATAGGCCATCGACATCAGGGCGCGGGCCTCGATCGCGGCGTCGATCTCGTCGATCCGCCGGCGCAGTGCGGTCGTCATCTCGGCCCCAATGGCGTGCACCTGCACCGCCTCGGCGCGGGCGCGGGCATCCTCCGGCAGCACGGAAGCGATCTTGACGAGCGCCTCCTCGGCGGCTTCGGCCATCGCCGCGCCGCCCCAGGCCTTCACGAAGCGGGCCCCGGCCACCAGTGCCGTCACTTCCTTCCGGGTGAACATCAGGGGCGGCAGATCGAAGCCCTCGCGCATCACATAGCCGACCCCGGCCTCCCCTTCGATGGGGACGCCGGAGCCCTGAAGATCGACGATATCGCGATAGATCGTGCGCGGGCTCACCTCCAGCCGTTCGGCCAGTTGCCCGGCCGTCACCAAGCGACCGCCCCGCAGGTGCTGGACGATCCCGAAGAGGCGGTCGGCCCGGCGCATGTCAGCCCGTCGCCTTGCCCTTGGTGGACTGGAAGAGGCCGACGGAGTTGCCGTCGGGATCGACGATGTAGTGAAAGCGCCCCTCCGGAATGCTCATGGGCTCCGGATAAAGGACCTTGCCGCCCGCGGCCACGGCCCGCTCGGCCGCCTCTTCCACGGTACCGGCGACGGCGAGGTGCACCGTCGGGCCGGCCCCGTCCTTAGCGGGCGTCCCGACATAGAGATGGGCCGAGGCCCCCGCCATCGGCGGCTCGGTGCGGATGAGCGCGGTTTCGTTCGGCCCCATCGTCATACGGTCGAGCGCGCCGCCGGTGACCTTGGTGTAGAATGCGATCCCAGCCTCAAGATCGGAAACGGGGATCTCGGCCCAGATGAGCCCGTGTTCAAAGACGGTGGGGGCGTCCGCTTCGATGTCGGCAACGGTCATTGTGGTTTCTCCTTCGACATTGGCTTCAATGGAGCCACTATCGCATACCCCTCCTGACAGGGTTCTGTCAGGAGCCTCACCGTTCCGCCCCGGGCCCCTCCATCCGGAACCGGTTGAGCATGACGCCGCCGCGTTCGACCCATTCCTCTTCGATGACCTGCCAGCCGCGGCGAGCCAGGAATGGGCGCAGGAGCAGACTTGCATGGGCGGTCATGCGCCCGCCCTGCCCCGCCGCGGCAGCCGCATCGGCGAAGGCGCGGTAGAGCGCGTCGGCCACGCCCGTGCGCCGGGCCTCGGGAAGCACGAAGAAGAGATCCAGCAAGGCGTCCCCGTCGCCGCCAAGCCCCTCGGCGGTGAGGAAGCCGCTCGGCCGCGCCGCGCCGGTGCCCGCGCGCTCGGGGGACGCTGCCACATCGGCGATCCAGGTCTGCCCCTCCGCGAGCCGGTCTGCGATCCATGGCGGCTCGGTGGGCTCCGGCGCCCATGCCTGGCGCTGTGCGTCGGAGTAATGCGCCGCGGCGCCCTCGTGCACGGCGCGCTGAAAGATGTGCCAGCAGGTCGCGCTGTCTTCGCGGGTGGCAAGGCGGAGCACGGGGCGCATGGCGGGGCCTCATTGGGGGGAGAACTTGCAAGGCCCCTCCGTATTTTCCGTGGATCGCCGGCGCAAGGGCAGAGCGGCCTCCCGGGAAGAGGCCCAAGCACCGGCTGAGGATCCATTTTGTGGCAGGCACATGCTGCGCGCGGCGAGGCGGGGCGCGCTGCGCCGTCTGCGATGGGTTCGTCGGGCCCCAGACCAAGCCAGGCTCAGGCCCAGGCCCAGGCCCAGGCCCAAGCCGTGGACCGATTGCCCCTGCCGCGCGCTGCGCTAGGGTGCGGGCCGCGACAAGGAGGATCCCATGAAAGACGCAAGTCCGCAGACGGTGTATCTCGCCGATTACACGCCCTTCTCCCATGTGGTGGAGGCCGTGCACCTGACGTTCCGGCTTGCGCCCTCCGCCACGCACGTCCTGTCGCGCATCCGCTTCGCGCCGAAGCCCGGCCGCGCGGGGGAGCGGTTGTTCCTGCACGGCGAGGGGCTGACACCGGTCTCTGCGGCCATCGACGGCGTCGCGGTACAGCCGACAACTGTCGACGGCGGCATCGAGGTAGACGTCCCCGACGGGCCGTTCACCTGGGAGGCGGAGGTCGAGATCGATCCGGCTGCGAACACCTCGCTCGAAGGGCTTTACCTTTCCAACGGGATGTTCTGCACCCAATGCGAGGCCGAGGGTTTCCGCAAGATCACCTGGTATCCCGACCGGCCGGATGTGATGGCGCCCTTCACCGTCCGCATCGAATCCGACCTGCCGGTGCTTCTGTCCAACGGCAACCCGGGCGAAACGGGCGCGGGCTGGGCCGAATGGCGCGACCCCTGGCCGAAGCCCGCCTATCTGTTCGCCCTTGTCGCCGGAGATCTGCGGGCGTTCTCGGACAGTATCACAACGGCGGAGGGGCGCGACGTGGCCCTGAATGTCTGGGTTCGGCCGGGCGACGAGGACCGCTGCGCCTACGCGATGGATGCGCTGAAGCGCTCCATGCGGTGGGACGAGGAGGTTTATGGCCGGGCCTACGACCTCGATGTCTTCAACATCGTGGCGGTCGACGATTTCAACATGGGCGCGATGGAGAACAAGGGGCTGAACATCTTCAACTCCAAATACGTGCTGGCGAGCCCGGAAACGGCCACCGACCGCGATTACGAGTTCATCGAGTCCATTGTCGCCCATGAGTACTTCCACAACTGGACGGGCAACCGCATCACCTGCCGCGACTGGTTCCAGCTCTGCCTGAAAGAGGGGCTGACCGTTTTCCGCGACCAGCAGTTTTCCGGCGACGCGCGCTCCCACGCCGTGAAACGGATCGACGATGTGCTCAGCCTGCGCGCCCGCCAGTTCCGCGAGGATGCCGGGCCGCTTGCGCATCCGGTGCGGCCGGAGAGCTTTGTCGAGATCAACAACTTCTACACCGCGACTGTTTATGAGAAGGGCGCCGAAGTGATCGGCATGCTCAAGCGGCTGGTGGGCGATGCAGGCTATGCCAAGGCGCTCGATCTCTACTTCGAGCGGCATGACGGACAGGCCTGCACCGTCGAGGATTTCCGCGCTTGTTTCGAAGACGCCTGCGAGGTGGATCTGACAGAGTTCTCCCGCTGGTGGGACCATCCCGGCACGCCCCGCGTGGCCGTTGCCGAAAACTGGGACGCCGAAACCGGCACCCTGTCGCTGACGCTGACCCAAAGCATAGCGGCCGCGGGCCGGACCGACTGGCCGCCACGGGTGATCCCGCTCGTCACTGCGCTCTTTTACCCCGACGGGGCCGAGGCGATGGCGCCGCTGCAGATCCGGCTGAACGAAGCACAGCATGAGGTGCGGTTCCCCAATCTGTCGGCCCGGCCCGTGCTATCGATCAACCGGGGGTTCTCGGCCCCGGTCATTCTCGAGCGAGAGACGGCGGATGGCGATCTTCTGACGCTGCTCGCCCACGACACCGATCCGTTCAACCGCTGGGAGGCGGGGCGCGCGCTGGCCAAGGGCACGCTGACATCCATGGTTCTGGACGATTCCGCGCCCGGCGACACCTATCTCGATGCGCTCGGGCGTCTGGCCGCCGACGACACCCTCGACCCCGCCTTTCGCGCCCTGGCGCTGCGCCTGCCCAGCCAGGACGACATGGCCCAGACGCTGGCCGATGCCAAGGTTGTCCCCGATCCGCAGCGGATCTGGCAGGCCCTGCGCGCCCTGTCCAACGCCATTGCGCGGGCGTTGGAGCCGACGCTCGCCGCCCTCTACACCGATATGGCCGTTCCAGGGCCCTATACGCCGGACGCGAAGGCCGCCGGGCGGCGCGCCCTGCGCGCGACGGCGCTGTCCCTGCTCACCCGGATCGACGACGGAGAGCGCGCCAAGACCCAGTTTCATTCCGCCGACAACATGACGGAGACGCTGGCCGCTCTGTCCCCCCTGATCGAAGCCGGCGCCGCGGACGCCGCTCTGGCCGCGTTCGAGGCCCGCTGGACGCAGGACCGCCTGGTCATGGACAAGTGGTTTGCCATGCAGATCGCCCAGGCCGCCCCGGACCGCGCCGCCGACCGGGCCGCGCTCCTCACCGAGCACCCGCTGTTCGACTGGAAGAACCCGAACCGGTTCCGCTCGGTCTTCGGCGCGCTCGCGATGAACGCGGCGGGCTTCCACCATGTCTCGGGCAAAGGCTATGCGCTGCTCGCCGACTGGCTGATCCGCCTCGATGCGATCAACCCGCAGACGACCGCCCGGATGACCACGGCCTACGAGACCTGGGCACGCTACGATGCGGACCGTCAGCAGATGATGCGCGCCGCCCTGAAACGGATCGCCGCCACGGAGGGGCTGAGCCGGGATTCGACCGAAATGGTGAGCCGCATTCTGGGATCCTAGCGCATCGGAGCCGGTGTGGACGCCCACCACACAGCGCCTGGAAACACGGGCAGGGCGACGTCACTCGCTGCGGGCCGGGCGGTGCCAGAGACCCGCAGATTTCGGCGGAAACAGCGGGGGAGCACGGGCCCTTCTAAGCGCCGAAGTCCGGCCCTGCGCCGGGCTTCTCCGCGGTGCCAGATCCGGCCAGCGGACGCGCCCAAACGGCCGGAGCCTTGCCCGCTCCGACGCAGCGGTAAGCCGCGCAAGCCGGGGGCGCCGTCCGCTCCGTTCATCTCCAATGGTCGGGCGTTCGCGATTCGTGCGGCGTGGCCAGAGGATCGAACAAAGACAACGGCTTGCGTCCCTGCGCGCAGCTTGTAAGGCTGCATGGGCAGGGCCGCCCTCAGCCAGCCGATGCCATGGTAGCAAGGCAAACAGGCCCGATCACACCCCCTTCGGCGCATCGTCGCCGATGGCGGGGCGCGACACGATTGCGCGGGATGGGTCGCGGGAACTGGGGGATGCAGGAACCTGCCGAGCCTGCTAATGTGTAACGGAGCTGTCACGCGAGCATGATGGGTGAGCGCATGAGAGATCGAATCGACCCCTTGATCGAAGAGCGCGCTGCGTGGCTCTTCCGCAAAGATCTTCCCTCTCGCGCCGCACGTCGCATTCTCGACCGCGCTCTCGGATACGATCGCACGATCGAACTGGGCGAGCGTTTCCGCGAGATGTCCACGCACGATATCATGGCGGCCCTGTCCGACCTGATCTGCCGCGAGGTCGAGATCGAGGGGATCAAGCGGGTCCCCCGTAGCGGGCCGGCGCTGATCGTCGCCAATCATCCGACCGGGATCGCCGACGGGATCGTGCTTTGGCATGCCCTTCGCAGCCGCCGGACTGATGCGTTCGTTTACGCGAACTCGGACATCCTGCGCGTGCTGCCGCAATTCGACAGTTTGATCGCCCCGGTGGAGTGGCGGATCGACAAGCGCACCCACGGCAAGACGCGCGAAACGATGGCCTATACCCGCCGGGCCATCGATGCCGGGCGCCTGGGCGTGATCTTTCCGTCGGGCCGCCTCGCCAAGCGCATCGGGCTGCGGCTGCATGAGCGGCCTTGGATGGCATCTGCCGCAATGATCGCCCGCAAGTTCGATCTGGACGTGATCCCGGTGAACATCCGCGCGCGCAACTCGGCGCTCTTCTACCTGTTCGACCTGATCCACCCGAGCCTGCGCGACATCACGCTGTTCCACGAAACGCTGAACAAGGGGCGCCAGCCCTATCGCGTCAATGTTGGGCGGCCGATCCCGGCCGCCAAGCTTTCGGCCAACTCGGCAGAGGCGATCGAGGAATTGAAAGCGCGGACCCTGCAACTGGGCGGGCGCCATGCGCCCGATGTGTCGCTGACCGAGGTCACGCGCCGCCCCCGCTGGGTCAAGAAGGTCGACGGCCTCGCGGGGTACTGAACGCCGTCGCCATCGTCGTAGCCGACACGCGCGCTGCGGTGTCTCTCTGCCAAACGGGCCGCCGCTTCTGGCGTGCCCCGCCTTACTTGGAAGAAGGCCCGTTCGAGGCCCGCAAATGCCGAGGCGCGCGCACCGCGCCGTCCATTCAGGCGCACCTCGCCTATACCGTCGGGCGCGCGGGGATAGGGCTCAGGGCTGGCAGTAGGGCTGCGACCGCACCCAGGCGCGCATATCCTCGCGCTTGCGGGACGAATGGAAGGGCCCCCAATCCGCCGCGACGCCGCGCATGCCAGCGGAGACGACATTGTCGCGCGGCACGGTGTAGGACATGATCCGGATCGCGCAGCTCAGGTTCGCGGAGCCGTCCTTCAGCGCCTCGCCGGACCGCGCCTCGCAGCCATAGCCCCGCGCCGTCGCAGGTGCGATCTGGACCAGGCCGAACCACCGGCCTCCCCCGCCGACCGCGCGCGGGTTCCAAGTCGATTCGTGCTTGGCCAGTGTCGAGATCAGCCCCACCCAGAACGACTGCCGCTGCTCCAGATCGGCCTCCGTATAGGCCGGGCACCAGGCCCCGATATCGGTCGGCGTGACCTGCGCCAGCGCTGCTCCATGCGCCTCGAGCGCGGTAAAAGCCGTCTCCGTCCAGGCATCGCTGTTTGGCACATGGTCCCACCGCATCGGCGCCGACAGGCCGGAGGTCGAAAGGTCCGCATTCGGGGATTGCAGGAAGCCGAACACCGGCTCTCCCTCCTGAACGCAGCCGGCCAAACCGAACGGAAGTGCTATAGCAAGAAGTCCTAAGCGCAGACGACGGAACATATTTATCTCCAGCAACAGCCTCCCAAACGCTTCCTTTGCCGCCAGACGTTGCGGCAGGCAAGGCGACAGCTTCGCATAGGCAGGATTTCGCCGCCCCGCGCACCGCCTTTCGCGGTGGAGAACCGCGCAGCGCGACGCGCCCCCCACGTATTGCCGCCGCGCCGGCACTGGCCTAGAACGCCCCACGCGCGCATCCGCACGCCTGCGCCCGCGCCCTTCGGAGGACAGCCCATGCTCGATCTCGCCTTCACTCCGCCCCGTCCCAAGGTGATCCAGGGGGCCAAGCAGGATTGGGAACTGGTGATCGGCCTGGAGGTGCACGCCCAGGTGTCATCGGAGGCCAAGCTTTTTTCCGGGGCCTCCACGGCCTTCGGTGCGGAGCCGAACCACAACGTGTCCTTCGTGGATGCCGGCATGCCCGGGATGCTGCCCGTCATCAACGAGTTCTGCGTGGCCCAGGCGGTGCGTACGGGTCTCGGCTTGAAGGCCGGTATCAACCTGACGAGTGCGTTCGACCGGAAGAACTATTTCTATCCCGACCTGCCCCAGGGCTACCAGATCAGCCAACTCTATCATCCGATCGTGGGCGAGGGCGAGGTGCTCGTCGAGATGGGCCCGAATGCCGAGGGGGCGCCCACCGCCCGTGTCGTGCGCATCGAGCGCATCCATTTGGAGCAGGATGCCGGCAAGTCGATCCACGACATGGATCCGGCGCTGTCCTTCGTCGATCTCAACCGCACCGGCGTCGCCCTTATGGAGATCGTCAGCCGCCCCGACATTCGCGGGCCCGAGGAGGCCGCGGCCTATGTCGCCAAGCTGCGCCAGATCCTGCGCTATCTCGGCACCTGCGACGGCAACATGCAGAACGGCAATCTGCGGGCCGACGTGAACGTCTCCGTCTGCCGCCCCGGCGCCTACGAGCGCTATCAGGAGACGCAGGACTTCTCGCATCTCGGGACGCGCTGCGAGATCAAGAACATGAACTCCATGCGCTTCATCCAGGCGGCCATCGAATACGAGGCGCGGCGCCAGATCGCGATCCTGGAGGATGGTGGCAGCGTCGATCAGGAGACGCGTCTCTACGACCCCGACAAGGGCGAGACGCGCTCCATGCGGTCCAAGGAGGAGGCGCACGATTATCGTTACTTCCCCTGCCCCGACCTGCTGCCGCTGGAGATCGAACAAGCCTGGGTGGACGACATCGCCGCCGCCCTGCCCGAACTGCCCGACGCCAAGAAGGCCCGCTTCATGGGCGATTACGGGCTGACCGATTACGACGCCTCCGTGCTCACCGCCGAGGTCGAGGCCGCCGCCTATTACGAGGCCGTGGCCGAGGGGCGCGACGGCAAGATGGCCGCGAACTGGGTTATCAACGAGCTCTTCGGGCGGCTGAAGAAGGAAGAGCACGACATCACCGAGAGCCCGGTGTCACCGGCCCAGCTCGGCGGCATCCTCGATCTGATCGCCAAGGGCGACATCTCCGGCAAGATCGCGAAGGACCTCTTTGAGATCGTCTATACCGAGGGGGGCGAGCCCTCCGAGATCGTCGAGGCGCGCGGCATGAAGCAGGTCACCGATACCGGCGCCATCGAGGCCGCGGTGGACGAGGTCATCGCCGCCAACCCCGCCCAGGTCGAGAAGGCCAAGCAGAACCCCAAGCTCGCCGGGTGGTTCGTCGGCCAGGTCATGAAAGCCACCGGCGGCAAGGCCAACCCCAAAGCCGTCAACGACCTCGTCGCAGCCAAGCTCGGCCTCTGATCGCGGCGCGGCGCCCGGTCCCGGAGGCAGCGCTGGAACTGGCCCAAGACGGTGGCTGCGCGGCGCCGGGGAACGTGCGCCTTGCCGAGCCGCAGCCCGCACATGTGCGAACGCAGAGCGGGCACGGCAGGGCGACCGGCCGAAGGGCAGGCCGGTCGCTGCATGGCGGGGTCAGTGCCGCTGCGTGAACATCGCGGCGTAGAGCGCGGTGACGATCTGCGCCACCACCTCCTTGTCGATCAGCCCCGCACAACCACATCCGTAGGCGAGCGCGAGCCCTGCATAGGCGGCCCGATGGCTCCAGATGGCCTTTGCGAGCTTGACGATACGTTCTTTCATTTGGTCCACTCCAACCGAGGGTGAAGCGGGGCCCCGCCGGAGGTCCGCTCCGGCATCGCGATGGACTATAGATGCAGGGATGCGCGCCCGATTTCGTTGCGCTCTTGTTATGCGGCCCGTGTTGCGGAGTGTTCGAAGGAGTTGTCGAAAGTTGTTTGATCGGGACGCCTACGGCGCGCTGGTACGGCGCAAGAGGGGCGAAAAGCGGCTGTCACAGGAGAATCTGGCGGAAGACGCGCTCGGCGATCCGGGCCGGAAGGGCGATATCTCGCGGATCGAGAATGGCAAGACCGCCCCGCATGAGACGACGATCCTCAAGATCAACGCACAGCTCAACATTTCGGACGCGGAAATGGAGCCGATCCGCAATTCCGCATCCGCGGCGGCGAAACTCGGCAACCTGCCCACGCTGTCGCGCGACGAGCTGGAGCTGCTGGCAAGCCGCTTCGAGGTCGAGAAACCGCACGACAAGACGGATGCGGCCCTGCGCGAGCTTCTGGGCCAGAAAGCCGAGGAGTATCGCAGCTACCGTGCCCAGATCGACGCGATCGACGATCGGGTGGCGAGCCTGCACAACCTCAAGGCGGAGGCGCAGGGCGCGGCGGAACGACTGGACTTCGACGAGGTCGAGACGCTGCTGGCCCGTGTCGACGAGGTGGAGACGGAGATCGTCGCGGAATCCAAGGAATTGCGTGCTGGCAATGCCCTGCTCCGCAACCGTCCGGAGGACGCGTTCAGGCATTTCTCCGCGGCGGCGGACGCCTTTGCCAATATCAACACGCTGGAACCCGCCCGACGGCGGCTGCGCTACGAGGATCAGCTTTACAAACATGGTCTGCGCTATGGCGGGGCGGGGCTGGCGCTGTCTGCGCAGATGATCCGCGCGGCCTCGGCGACACTGAGCGAGACGGAAACGCCCCGCGAATGGGCGGACGCGCAGAATGCACTCGCCATCGCGCTCGAAACCCAGGGCACTCGCACCGCCGGGCCCGACGGCGCCGCCCTGCTGGCCGAGGCTGTCGACGCCTACCGCGCCGCCCTCCGCGTCCGCACCGAGGCCGACGGCGAAGGTAAGAAAAGCCTTGCGCTCACAATCCGACTACAGCCCTCTGAGGCGACGCTCAAAGACGCCGATATTGAGGCGG